>NZ_PNDV01000023.1:0-41262 GCF_005930865.1 Pseudoalteromonas sp. S554
ATTATTTTACCATGGGCGAGAGCTAACTATTATACTCAATTAGGAAAAGCTGACGGTCTATTTTTAGCTGCTAACCTGCCAGGACGAGAGCAATGGGCGGTTTTATCAAACCCAATTGGAATGGGAGTATTTGGTGCTTTTTATCATAAAGATAGAAAAGACGAACATGCTATTATTGCGGGTGTTCGTTTAGGTGTGCATGACAAAATATTAACTGGCTATAATACTTATGAGTTGTTAGAAGTTGCCACAGCTCAACAAGGGTTTAAACTGCTTTTTAACCAAAAAGTTGACCGCCTAATTATGTCAGAAAGTTATGGCAAGTATTTGTTAAGCACTGAGCTAATTGAATTTAAAAACGACATATTATTTGACTCCGGCATGATTGAAAAGCGTTCTATCCATGTTGCATTTGCAAAAGACATTGCGGAAAGTTTAAAAGCAATGGCGGTTGTTAATAAAGCGATTGATTTAGGTATAAGCGACGGTACATACCATGACGTTATGACTAAAAATAAAGTACCTGAAAGTATGTTTTTGCCTAGCCTTGATAAATAGTCGTTATATTTTATGTGTTTTTAAGAATACCCCGTTGGGTCAGTTTTCTGCTGTTTAATGAGTAAAAATGTAAACTTGCCCTTAGTAACTTTATTTAACCGTCCTGTTGATATAAGAGTTGATTTTGAAGCTAATAATAAATATTTTTCTATTTAACGACCCAAAAGCAATTTTTAGCTAGTTATAAAAAACGGGCAATAATATTGCCCTTTTTTACGCGCTTAAATTGGTTTTTATAAACTACAACGCTACTAAGCTTTGCTCTAGCATTGCCTTTATTTGGTTTACTATTTTAGCTTCTGTTTCGGGTTCGAATTGTTGTATACGTGGGGTATGAATATGCCCTGTAGGTATACTTGAATTAAGCGCATCACGAAGGCGAATACTTCGGTACGATATCTCGTTAGACAAGTATCCACCGCCGCCGCCATTAACCGCAATACTGTTTTTTAGCTCGCCATACGAAGGCGCTTTATAGGTTTTTTCAAGCGTGGTGACTTCACGATTGTCGATAACTTTATAGGGGCCTTTGGCGTTTTGCATGTAATTTACAGGCAAACTAAATTTAACAAACTCGTTGCCTGGGAGTGGTCGGCCATTAAGTTTTGGTATTACTGGGCTTGTTTGCGTTCCGCCATACACAATATTAGCGTTATCGGGGGCGGTTACACTACGGCGTTTACCCGGAAAGTGCTCTAAATCAAATTGTGTTCTGCCCATACTTACGGTGACTACCATGTCTACATTATTAAGTGCGTAATAGGGGGCAAGTAGCGATTCTATTATGCCTTGATCGAAGTCTTCGTAGCGCACAGGCACCATAACGGTGTTAATTTCTGCACTTATGCCGTTGTAATTAATAACTTGGCCGTCGAGTAATAACGCTGCAACACCTGAGGGGTTACTTTGGTTTATGTTTCTATCGAGTAAAAAAGGGTCAAAGCCTGTAAGTAATATTTTTTTAGTGCTGCCTGATGAAAAAGTAAGGTCGGTGCGGCCTCTGCTGCCTTCCTCAAGTAGGGTTAGTAACGTATTGAGTTGAGCCTGCGTAATTGAAAACTTAGGTGAGGTTGTCCGTATTACTTTGCTTGAAAGCAGTCGTGCCCAGTAAAGCGCTCGGTCGTCGTAGTTATTGGTATTTATTATACGTTGTTTGGCGTTTTCCCATAGTTCAAAGCTAAAGCGTTGTACTAATGTTTTTGCACTTTTAAAGTTGTTAAGCTCTTTAAATTGCTGCTCAAAACTTGTTACCTGTGGGGTAAATGCTTTTAAAACATTGGGCATTGCTAATTGGGCTTTGTTGATACGCTGTTCTTCAACAGTTAAAGGATTACTTAAAGCAGCGAATGAAGAGGCGATTAAGCTGGTCGCTAATAATACTTTGATCATAATATTCCTAATATAAGGCTATTGTTTTATATGTAATTTACTATCCTACGATTGCTAATTTAGAGCAACCCATTAACGTTGAATCGACTGATATTTGCTTTTGTGATTAACTCACTTTGGTTATTAGATATATAAAGCTAGTATTGAGTCTTTTTTATGGGTAAAGCACTAAAAATATTAAATAAATGCTCCCCACTTTCGACGTGCATTAAGAAAGTGGAGAAAAAGGTTTAGGGGGGCTATTTGTCAGCTGTCGCTTTACCGTCTTGCTTATAAACTTTGCCGTTTTTCATGACTAAATCAACATGTTGTAAAAGGTTTATATAACGTAATACGTCACCTTTAACAGCAATAATGTCGGCGTATTTCCCTTCGCTTACTGTTCCCACTTTATCGTTTACCTTCATAAGCACTGATGGCCAGTAAGTGGCGGCACGAATTGTATCCATTGCAGAAATTTCCATTTCGTTTACCCAAACAGCTAGTTCGTTCCATGTGCTTTGGCAGTGAAATTTAGTTGGTATTCCGCTGTCTGTACCGACCAGTAAAACTACACCAGATTCTTTTAATTGTTGAATTTTACGTTTTAACGTAGGTTTGCGCATTGGTGTTAATTGCATATATTCAAGTTCGCCTACGTTTTTTAATGAGCCGCGAATATCATCAATAGTGCTTTGCTCTAGACCTCTGTGCCAGCATGTATTATCTAAACGCTCGGGGTTGGCAACGGTTAAATCATAATTCCAAAGTCCTTCTACTGTTGGGGTCCAATAAAGTGGTCCGCCGGCAATTCGGCCTTTGGCAGTACGCTCTCTGAGTAAAGTAATTACATCGTTGGGAAATTCGGGGGCTGTAGTAAGTCCAGTGTGCTCAAAATTATCTACTCCGATTTCTAGACCTCGTCTAATTTCATCAGGTTTGTGTGAGTGAGCAACAACTACCAGATTGCGTTTATGGGCTTGGTCAACAATAGCCTGTGCTACCTCAATTTTCATTATGTCATGATCAATTAGTTTGATGATATCAACACCAGCATCAGCCAGTTTGTTGACCTTTTTTTTGGCATCTTCAACGTTTTTAACACCCCACCTATAAAGCTCGGTACCAGGATAGGCTTCGTGTTGCAAAAAGGGGCCCGAAACGAACAAGCGTGGTCCAGGGATTTCACCATTGTCTATTTTATTTTTTATTGTAATGGAGTCTTTTAATGGTGCGCCTAAATCGCGGGCACTAGTTATCCCTGCTAACAATAGTTGTTCAGCGCTTGCAGGCATAATTTCGTTCGTGAGCTTGGGAGTATATTCTTTATGCCAATGCTTGTAGTTAGCATGACCATTTAGCATTAAATGTGCATGGTTTTCCCAAAGGCCTGGAAGTACATCCATCCCTTCTGTTGAGACAATTTTGTACTCCGTAGGTACAGGTAATGTATCAACTGTTCCTACTTTTTCAATGAGCCCGTTTTTTACCAGTATGACACTGTTGGCAAGTGGCTGATTACCAAATCCATCTATCAGTCTTCCGCCCACTAATGCGGTTGGTTCAGATTGCTCAGCAGCAGTCGCTACTGGTACGATTAAAACGCTTAAAAAAGATAAGCAGGTGAAAATTGAGAGTGCAGATCTATATAAACCTGTTGTTGTAATATTCAACATCGGTACATTCCTTTTGTTTAATTATTATCTAATAGTTATAGTTGCTCAATTAAGATAACGTCAAAACAGACAACTTAGCAAAACAAAACGGTGAACAAATAATTTAACCAAAGAGAAAGAACCGTTTACTGCTTGAACAGTATTTTATGGTGGCACCCTCAACTCAGGTTATGCAAATTATATGGGGAATCGTACACGGTCTAGTACAGGAATATAGAACGTTCATATCTATATTGTTTGGGGTAATTATGGCTGGTGGAGTGATAGGAAGGTTAAACCTCTTGTAAACACTAATATTACAAGAGGCATTAATTTAAATCTTATTTGGATTGACGTTTGTCGAGAATATAACGCACTGCCATTCTTGCTGCGCCGGCTCCAATGCCTGAAACGACAGCCCAAGTTACTGCTTCTTTAATATCTGTATTTTCGCTTGGCTTGTCTTTTGGGGCTGGTTCGTTGGTAACCTTTTCCCACGATTTTTGTAAAGTTTTCCTTGTTAACATACCTGCAGAAGCTGCTGCCAAACCTATACCTATAGTCGTAATTAGTTGTTTGTTACTCATAATGTTCTCCTTTTGCTAAATATAGATAGCCATATTTATGTTTAATTTTTAAAGCAAGAACATGAGTAACAGCAATTTATATACCGAAAAGAAAGCAGCCTAACTTAAGCCGTAATTTGAATGTAAAAGCACGTGGCACTGTAATCCACTGATTTGTAATTTGGCGTATTAAAAACGTTTATAAAACTATTTATAGCTAGTCTTTCATTGAACGCCATGCAAATGTTGAGGCGGCTATAACAATTGCAATGGCTATTCCTAAGTACAGGGTTTCTATTGTGCCGCCAAATTCAACTGCATGTTCTAAAAATAGTATGACAAGAACAACTGAGGTTACTTGTACGAGGGTTATTTTTAAATCGTGAAAGTCTTTAATATTAAAAGCGGCTAAAAACTTACTTTCTTTTGATTTAGCAGGCGATATGAATAAGCGGTATAAGCTAATGGCAATTACTTGTAGGGTAATACCGATTAATAGTAAATCGAGAATTTTAAGTAGTTCAACTATGAGGGCTTTACCTGCTTTTGCAGAATCTGGTAGGTCGAGAATGGTTGAAACCACTATATTAAAAACAATATTAATACACGAAACATAAACAAGAAGCGATGATAATGCTGCGGTAATAACCGCGATGACAACTAAAAAACGACTGGTTTGGAATATATTTTCCATGCTGCTCAACTTTATAATTAGACGTAACTTATACGAAGCATAGTATATGTTAGATCCCTAAGTTACTATTTAAACAGAGTAACTAACGCGAGACCATATTGAATTACTTAGCCCATCTTTATTTTGCAAAGCCAACGGCTGATTCTCATTTTGGAAACTTGTTGGGTGATTTTGGTGGCCACAGGCATGTGGCGCAACTGAGTGAGCCTGTAAAAAATGCGCTTAGTAATCACTATTTAGTTGATAAATTTACCGACTCTCACCCAATTGTTAAAGAAGCAAAACAGTATTTTTCACCAATGCGCAGGCGCTTTGCTGGTGTGGCAGTAGATGTTGTGTTTGACCACTTTTTAATTATGCATTGGCAACAGTTTAATGATCAGCCCTTGAGTGATTTTAAACGTAACAGTTTTGGGCTTTTAAATCAGCGGTTAGCGCACATGCCGCCGCGTATGCAGCGGGTTGTTACTAGCATAACTAAACACGATTGGTTTAAAGATTACGAAACCATTAATGGTGTGGGGGATGCGTTGGATAATATTGCTGCTCGTATTCGTTTTGCCAACCAATTTACTGGCGCCGCTGAAGATATAAAGCGCCATTACAACCAATTAGATGCCGCTTTTTTAGCGTTTTTTCCACAATTAATAGCACATGTAAAAGAGTTTAACACTGAACGCACTTGAGCTTACTGTGCTTTGTTTGTAATTACAGGCAAAGGTTTTTGTTAATGCAGTTTAGTCGTCTGGGCCGTTTAAGGTAAATTTTAGATGCTTTCGCATATCTTTTAAAATAACGCCTTTTTTAAGCATTGCGCCGCTTAATCGTTTTTGCCATTTTAATATGTCAGGCTCGGCGGCATCAAGGGTTTGCTGGTTTTCAAACTGAAAGCACATAAGTAACGAGCCCGGGAATAAGTGATACTCCACGTCAAACCAACATTGCAGCATACCGGGTAGTTCGGCTCGGCCTTGCTCTTCTATTTTATCGGCAACGTTAAGCACAAGTGCTTGTTGTTTTTCTTGCACTTTAGATAGTTTTTTCATTGTTGTGTTCCACTTGAGGGCATAATAATAGCCAGAGTGAGTCATTATACATAAGCTTTTAATGGGCAACACCTTAAAGCTAAGTTAATAATAATTTAGATATAAATATAAGCTTAAACGCAGTAACTTTACTCGCTGCTTTTAGCATGGTTAACTTGGCGCTGCTTTTGTATAGTGGGGTAAATACGCAAACAATGGTCATTAATTACGCCTGTTTTGTGTATAACAATAATAATTGCAGCCACTAAAGTGTTATTAATTAATGATTAAGTGACGTGATAACGCAAGTTAAACGTAACGCTATGGTAGCAGTTTTAATATGTATAAAGGCGTTGTTATTAAAATTTAAAAAGGAAGTTGTGTTGTGAAAAATATGGTTGTTTTACTTTTAGGCATTTGGTTTTTAAGCGGGTGTACGACTACCAACAACATTGAGTTTCCTGATGTTGAAAACAATGTTGCTTACTCTAAAGTAGCGTCGCTTAGTTTTGTAAATGCTAATGAAAAAGTACCTTATGGGAGTGATGAATCACAATTTGCATTACTGTGGCGCGCCACGCAAGCTGAGCAAAGTACATCAAAGCCGTTAGTTGTATTGCTACATGGTGGCTGTTGGCTAAGTGCATACGATATAAAACACACCTATGCATTAAGCACAGGCTTAGCGCAAGCAGGATTTAATGTGTGGTCGGTGGAATATCGCCGCAGTGGTAAAAGCGGTGGCGGCTGGCCTGTAACTTTTGACGATATTAAAGCCGGTATTTTAGCATCCAGTGCCTACAACAGTGGCGAATTTAAATTGAATAATACAGTGGTTATTGGGCACTCGGCTGGTGGTCATTTAGCGTTACTAGCGGGTGGACAAATGAGTGAATTAAAAGGCGTAATTGGCCTTGCTCCCATTACCGATATTAAAGCCTATGCGGCAGGTACAAATAGCTGCCAAAAAGTCACTAAAGATTTTATGCAAGGTATGCCAAGCGATAAACCTAAAGAATACACTCAGGCCAACCCAAGTGAGCAACCATTGCATCAACAAAGCATTATTTTACAAGGTGCGAATGACAGCATTGTTCCTGCGTATAATTTAGAACAGCTTAATCGACCAGTAGATTTACTCGAAGGGGTGGGGCATTTTGATTGGATACACCCAGGTTCTGCTGCTTTTGGTACCTTAGTTAAACATTTAAACGGAATCGATAAATGAATTTTGATGATATTGTAGCGCTTGATAAAGCTGATGTGCTGGCAAGCAAGCGTGATGAATTTGATTTACCCGCAAAGACTATTTATTTAGATGGTAACTCGCTAGGTGCTTTACCTAAAGCGGTTAAAACCAGAGTGGCGCAAGTAGTGAGCGAGCAGTGGGGAAGCCATTTAATTAGGAGCTGGAATGATCACCAATGGATTGATTTACCTACACAGGTTGGCGAAAAAATAGCGCCCATAATTGGTGCTGAAAAAGGCCAAGTAATTTGTTGTGATTCGATTTCAATAAACTTATTTAAGCTTTTAAGCAGCGCGCTTATGTTAAACACTGGCCGTAGTAAAGTGTTGTCGACACAAGATAATTTTCCGACCGATTTATACATGGTGCAAGGTTTAAGCGATTTATTAGGTACTGACTTATGCCAATTAAAACTAGTTGAAGAGCAATATATTGAACAAAACTTAACTGATGATATAGCGGTATTGTTACTTACCCAAGTTAACTTTAGAACTGGTAAGCTTTTGAATATGCAAAAACTTACTGAGCTTGCCCATAAAAAAGGTATTTTAGTAATATGGGATTTAGCACACAGTGCAGGTGCATTGCCGGTTGAGCTGGATAAATGCAACGTTGATTTTGCAGTAGGCTGTGGCTACAAATATTTAAATGGTGGCCCTGGTTCACCTGCCTTTTTATACGTTGCCAAGCGCCACCAAAGTGCCGTTAAACAGCCATTGAGTGGTTGGATGGGGCATGCAAAGCCATTCGCGTTTGATGCTCAATACGAGTGTGCAGCAAGTATTAATCAGTATTTATGTGGTACGCCAAGTGTGATTGCTATGAGTGCGTTAGACGCTGCACTTGATGTGTGGGAAAGCGTAAAAATAAGCGATGTGAGGGCTAAGTCGATTGCTTTAGCCGATGTGTTTATTGCTTTAGTGCATTCGCATGCTAGCTTGGCTGATTTGCGCTTAAGCTCTACTGAGGATTCAATCCAACGCGGAAGCCAATTGGCTTTCTCACATAACCACGCATTCGCTATTTGCCAAGCATTAATAGAAAAAGGCGTTATTGCCGATTTTAGAGCGCCTAATATTTTACGTTTTGGTTTTACGCCTTTATATACCTCGTTTGAAGATGTGTGGAACGCGGTAAATACGTTAGTTGATGTAGTTACAACAAAGTTATACGCCGAGCCACGGTTTAACTTAGCGGGTAAAGTAACTTAATAAAGCGGGCCAATTGCTTTGGTTTATTTTGCATAAGCAATTAGCCTCTAGCTGTATTACTAGGTTGCTATTAACTATTGAAACTTAAAGTTTTTCATTGTGTGTTGCAGGGTTTCAGTGTTGAGTCGCATTTCATTAAATATTTCTTCTTGCTTACGTGCTGCTTCAACTTCGTGGTTGGCGTATTCAAATACGCTTGCAGCATCCACTGCTATATTTGACGCAACTGCCGACTGTTGTTCTGCGGCTGATGACACGTTCATGGCTAAGTTTTCGAGTACTTTACTTTGTGCATGCACTTGCTCGGATACCGCTCTTGCTTGATCAAATCGTTCTAAAGTGGCTTTTGATAATTTAGTACTTGCTACAATAGAGCTAACTACTTGGTCGCTGATAGACTGTAACTCGCCGAGCAAAGACGAAATTTTTTCTGATGATTCTTTACTGTTTCCTGCAAGGCTTCTTACTTCGTCGGCAACAACGGCAAACCCTCTACCATGCTCACCTGCTCTTGCTGCTTCAATAGCGGCATTGAGCGCGAGTAAATTAGTTTGCTCGGCAATGCTACTAATTGAATCTAAAATGGACGATATGCTCGCTACCTGCTGATCCATTTTACTTACCACTTCTTCTACGTCAGACATCCCCGTTGCAAGCTCAGTAATTGAGCTTTGGCTCAGTTTGTTATCTTCAATCAACAGATTGGCTTGTTTGTTTAACTCGTCACTAGAGCTGAGAGTTTCAGAAGCTGAGCCTGCTATTTCGCGGCTTGTTGCGGCCATTTCTTCTATTGCGGTGGCTATATTACTCGCCATAGCCAATGTTTTGTTTGAATCATCAAGGACTGTTTTTGTTGCATTACTCATATCGTCACTGAGTTTTGAGCCTGAATTTATTGAGTGGTCGAGCCCTAATAGCAGGTCTTTAAAAGCGAAAATAGTATTGTGGATAGCATTTGATATTTCGCCGAGTTCATCTTTACTTTTGAGCCTTATATCTATTGTTAGGTCGCCTTTTTCGGCTTTAAGTAAAAGTGACGTTAGTTGGCTTAATTCCTTTTTGAGAGTACTTAATAAATGAAAGTTTAAGTATGCGATGATCACAAGTGTAACCAAAAAGTAGGTAATAGTGAGTGTAAGCGTTGTATCGGCAGCTTCTTTTAGTTCAAGGCCATCTTTGTCAACAGTACTCCATTGGCTGTCTAGTACTTTTTTAATTTGAGTTATTTGTTGTGTTGCCATTGGAAACCACACAGAGGCTGCCGGCAAAGCTGTAAAGTTGGGCGATTCTGTGTTGAGCAATGTGTTTGTTATTGCATTAATTTTACGTGAGTCAGCACTTTGTATAATGCTGTTAAAGCTTTGTAATTGTTGGCCTTGCAAATTAGCTATTAAATATTGGTTGAGTAAATCTATTTCTGAATTGTATAAGGCAATATTTTGCTGTGTAACACTCGTTAACTGCTTTTTAGCTAAAGTGCCATTTATTTTTCCCCTATTTTGGCCCAAACGTTCTTTATATTGCGCGAGCAAAAAAGCAATGTTTAGATCTTTAGATAATACCGGATGCTTTATTTGGCTACTCAGGTTAGACGCTACATCGAGTGCAATTTGATTTAATTTACTGTAAAACGCGAAGGCACCAGGGGCTGCTTGTTTATCAACCTGGGTACGTAATGCCGCTTTTTTTGCATTGTGATCAAAAAGAATACTTAAATTTTTAGAGACCTTTGTAGAGTTTTTAGTTAGTTGATCACTTACCGACTTTAAATGCTGTATTGAACTATCTGCTTTTTGGCGTTGCGCGAGTACTTTGTTTTTAGCCTCGGCTGAACCACTTCCTAAAAATCCTGCAGTTAACCCACGCTCTACAGCATGGTTATGTGCCACTTTTTCCAGTGCATCTAACAAGCTAATTAATGCAATATCTTGCTGTAGTGTTTGCGATTCCTGCCATTTATTCGCTATGTTTTGTATCAACAATATAAAAATAAAAACCATTAATATGATTGATGTTAATAAAGAGAGCTGAATGATAGATAGTCGGCCAAGTAAGCGATTCATAAGGTCAGTCCTGTTGTGTATTTATCTCGGTATTTTGGCTAAACAAGGGTTAAGAAAATAAATAGCCATTAACTATTTAATACATAAAGCGTAGTGCAGTTTTTAATAAATTCACTTGAACAAGTGAGTTAATTTAGTAAATGGTGTTATGTGTGAGGTACTTAATCGCGGTTTGTTTACATATTATTGCAATTTTGTAACCGTTTTGGTGGTGGTTACCTTGTTATTGTTTTGCTTAAGTTGAGATAATGGTAGGTGAACCAATTTAACGGACTAATTAAAATGAATAAATTTATACTTACCCCGCTTGCTATTGCCTTTTCTTTGACGCTTAGCGCATGCGGTGGCTCTTCATCAGAAAGTAGCTCTGGCGGCTCGTCAAGCGGTGGCAACACAGCCCAACTTCAAACTATTGCTTTACAAACATTAACTCGCGAATGCGGGGCTGATTCTGCGTATCAAGCAGATGTTGTTTTTCATAATGATGATGGCGGTGCTATCGGTTCTGTTAAAACCGATGCAGAAGGTAAATTTTCAGGTGAGTTACCCTCAGGCACCAAGCATGTATCAGTATTAGGTGATGTGTTTGATGAAGAAGACGGTGGTTATAAGCAAATTATCACTGAGCTTGATATTGAAAATAGAACTAATTTAGGCACCTTTTATTTTAATGACTTCACAGGTGATTGTGGATGTACTGAATATAGTGTTGATACAACAGCGCTAAGTACGATTGCGTCTGATTACACAATATATCAATCACAAGGTAACGAAGTTTCGGGGTCTGTAAATGTTTGCCCGAATGATAATAAGCTTTATTTAACGGCGCTTTCTAGTTACTCAGTTGATGCAAAAGCTGCCGTTATTGATATACCGGTAAACTCATCAGTTATTACCCTAACAGATGAAGATTTTATTCATGACGGTGTTGAAGTTCCTGTTCAATTAGATATTGATGCTGATTATGCTAGTACTCGAGGTTATATAGAAGCTGATAATGCGTATAGGTTTGTTCAATATAGTGGTTCTGAAATATCAAACACGCTTTTTGTATTCCCAACAGTAACTGAGCATAATTTTTATGTGCAACTTGATTTTATGTCAGACCTTATGAATGTAGATGGTGTTGATGTTGAGTTTCAAAGCTATGCCCGAAGCGCAGTAGATACTAATGGTGATTATCAGCTGACCACACTTCCGATCGGTACTGAGGATTTAGGATTTAGTTTACTTCAATTTGCTGAAAACAATGATTCAAGTTTTGACTTTGGTAATGTTGACAATCGGTTTGCTCGCACAATATGGGGTTACAGCTTTTTAGTTGATGATTCTGCTGAAAGTCGATTTGATTGGACAATAAAAGCGGGCATAAGTGGTCAAATTCCAGATTTGTCTTTTGGTAGTGTGTTCCTTGAACCCACTGATGAGGTCATTTTAGAAGAGTTAACGGTATTACTTTATGGCTATGCTGGTAATGAAACCGATGCAAACAGTTATGCAAAACTTTTAGATACGATGTCTGAAGGTGGGCATTTAACTAAGCCAGAGTTTAGTAATTATGTATATACATTTGTGAGTGCTGAAATATATTAGTCATTGCGTTTAGTTATGTATTAAAAGGCCACACTTGTGGCCTTTTAAAAATAATGTTTTAGCTTTCGGTCGACGTAAAAAGTTTATTGGGTAAAATCAATATTCTCAATTAGGTGTACCGTAACATCAGCACTGCACGTTACTGTTAAGTTACTTGCTTTAGTTGGTAGTGTTTGGCATTGCAAGTTTTTTACTTGTGCAATTCCAGCTGTTTGTGCGACGGCCTTTTCAGAAAAATCCTGTCTTGAATAGCGTGTGTTACTTTTGTTTGAGTCAACATTAATAACAGTCGTATTAGTCTTCGATGTTGAAGCAATAACAACACCGTTTACTTCCTCTGTAGCTAGTTGAACTATTTCTTTTTTGGCGCGTTCTCTTAAGCTTTTTACAGTTTCCTCATCATTACCCATCACCGTGGTAGATCTGTTTAATGTTTTAACGATAGGGTTATTATTAATATCTTTTTTGTAATGTATTTTAAAGCTACCACTCGATTTTTCGGTTTGCTGAGGTTTTATTTTATTGCTTTCAGCTAAAGGAATAACGATGTCGTATTCATTATTTTTACTGGAAGCACACCCCGCTAAAAAAGTAATTAGGATTAGCGGTAATATTTTCATTTTAGGCCTCTTTGTTTTTTATGCGCATCACTTAATACTTTGTAGTCTTCCACCTCTTTTATTGAATCAAGAATATCAAAGTTTCTAGGATCAATAAGATTCGCTTTTGTCATTAAGTCATAAGCTTCTGTATGTTTGCCCTGCATTAATTTTATTAAACCTTGGTTGTGAAGGGCTATGGCTTGATCTTCAATTGAATTACTATTTTGAGCAACTTGTTCAAAAATACTAAAAGCTTGGCTTAAACGGTCTTTTTTTACATACTCTATACCTAAATCAATATTTTCATCTTCCCCATTTAGGTAATTAAGTTTTACTAAAGAACGATATGGGGAAACTTGTTTAACAACAAAGTCAGCCGCCTTTTCTATTAAAAAGTCAGCAACTTCAGAGTCGGTCCGGAGCTTATCTTTTGCTTTACTTCTATTTTCGCTTGAGCTTTTTTCTTTACTGTAAGTGAATGTTTCAGAAGCACTATTTAGTGTTTGCTGGCCATAAATAACGTAATAAGTTAGGGTTAAAGTTTGTTTAACCGATGCATGATAGCTGTACCACGTTTCTT
Organism: Pseudoalteromonas sp. S554; assembly: GCF_005930865.1. Taxonomy (NCBI): domain Bacteria; kingdom Pseudomonadati; phylum Pseudomonadota; class Gammaproteobacteria; order Alteromonadales; family Pseudoalteromonadaceae; genus Pseudoalteromonas; species Pseudoalteromonas sp. S554. Next base: position 13,165 of record NZ_PNDV01000023.1, read on the forward strand.
TTTTTCCTTCATGCTTTTCACTCCATGAATTACGCTCTACTCGAGATGGTGAGATTTCACCAACCAGCTTATAGGGGGAATTGGCATGTACCTTTACATATCCATGCCTCATTAATTTAGATTTTATTTTTGCCGAAAGCGCATTTCCCTTAATGTTATATTTATCGCCGTTAAAACCAACTACAGCAATATGATCAAGAGCAAGGCCTGACTTACTAGGCATATTCATTGTTGAATCAATTTCAACTTTTGAAGCGCAGCCAGTAAGTACAGCCAATAAACTAAAAAAGTATAATGAATGTGTGAATGTTTTTTTAATATTTAGCATCGCTTTTTCCATTTCCATGTTGAATGTGAAACTAACGCCTTTTTTGCTGGAAAGGCAATTAATCACCCGATAAGTGGTTTTAAATTTGGTCCATAGACTTATAAATAGGTTGACGCTCTAGCACCTTTTGTAAATACTTTTTTGTTTCTTCGTATGGAAGGTCTCTAATAAGCTTGTTATAGACCTCTTCAGGCGTCATTTTATTTATTATGTTAGAAGCTTTATTGATATTTCTTGAGTTATCGGTGTTAAAGGCTTTAGCTACGTTCCCTGCACCGGTGTTGTAAGCTGCAATCATGCAATAAAACCGACTTTGCTGATTACTTATTTTAGCCAAATAGCGTGTGTTTAAAAGGTGCATATATGCAACACCTGTTTCAATATTATTCTTTGGGTTGAATAAATACTCCTTGCTCATGATGTTCTTTTTCTTATGTAAAAAAAGATTAACATCAGCTCCTGCACTTATAGGCACAATCTGCATTAAACCAAAGGCGGGGATTGGAGATTCTGCTTGAGTATTAAAGTGACTTTCAGTATGGATAATCGAAAAAAGCAAACTCTCGGGCAACCGCCAATGCTTACTATGCTTACTAACGATATTTTTATAGGGGGCTGCTTTTTTTATAAAACTGCGATGGGCAAGCGGTATGGTGTAGGTGGTAACTCGTTTATTTTTTAGCTTTTCTCTTTGTTGCATCGCGTTAGCTCCTACTTGCGACGCTTTTAAGCTTTTTATACGCTGTGTTTTTTCTGATTCTATTTTTGCTATTTCTGAAGTCAATTTCTTTTTAGCGAGTGAATTTTCGCTATCTAGCTGAACAGGTGATGATACTTGTAAAGACATATCAAACACTTTTTCAACTTGTTGGCGAGCTTCAATAGCTTGCTTATTTATTTTATTAATTTCTTTTTCTATCAATGCTTCAGGCTGTGTAATCACTTCAACCTGCGTTTCAACGGGAGAGATATTTTCTATATTTTTTTTAAGTATCTTAAATGAAGTGCTATTTATTTTGCTCGCTACCACTTCATTAGTATTTAACGCACTTTTTAGAGCGTTACTGATATCTTTTGTAGAAACATGTTCTTGCTCGTTGTGCAAAATGCTAATACTTATCTGGTCATTCTCATAGTCAATAGTGGTTTTTGCTTTGTTATCAGGGCTATAGTAGGTCGTTTGACTAGAAAGCTGAGGATCTGTTTCACCCCACGTGTTAATGAGCTTGTCGCGTATATCATCAAGTTTTTTAAAATGTTTGCGTCTAAAATCTTGATATTCAGATAAGTAGGTTTCTTTCCAGTCGTTAAACTCTTTTAGTTCTTCTGCACTGCCTTCTTTTTCTAAAGCGGCCATTTCTTGCTCTAGCTGCTCAAATGGGTCATTTGTTTGTTGAGCTGAAACTTCCGTTACATTTAGCATTAAGGTGGTAAATAGTGGTACATATAAATTAAGTTTGAATAAACTCATAAAAAAACCTTTATCAACTTTTTGTTAATGTTTGGTACTCAAATCGGGTGAGTAAGGACTCTGCAACAATTTTGCTCTCTAATTCACTGACTGCATAATAGTTGGGCTTTATCTTCGCTCGTAATGATTCAACTTCCTTTTTCAACTCATTAAGGTTATCTGAATAGGTAGCCAAAGAATCCATCGTGTTAATACTTGTTTTTATTGTTGCTAAATACTTCTCTGGTACTTTTACGGAGCCAGGAACTGCGGCGTAGCCAATAAACCCTTTGGATAAAGAAAGAAACATTTTTTCTTTACCAAGATTTTGAGATTCTAGATAATAAGTCAAGTTACGATTGTCAAAGCTGTATTCAAATTCACTTGAATTTTTCTCTAAAATTGTTGATTCGCCCAGTGGGCCCGAGAAAGGTATCTCAGGAGAAAAATCTGAAATACGTGACACTACGGAGTAACCATTAATACGCTTGTCAGAGGTGATGACAGTAAAGATAAACTTTTTTCTAATGTAATAGTAAAACTCAACATCAATATCTATTCGTGACCTTTTTACTGCGTTAGGCTCCCCTAGAAATGTTTTGATGTAAGCGATGCTATTACCTATGTTAACTTTATCTATCTGCTTATACTGAACTTTATGTGTAAAGTTCTCTACGAACGCAGAGTAAGCACTTTTAAGAACATCTTTTGTATCACCCCACTGTCCAATAGAAATCAATATAGCGGCTATCATTAAGATAGAGCTTTGTACTTTTTTCCAGGTTGATGTTTGATTATTATTTTCTGTCATATTTTTACTTATAATAGAAAACTTCACGCATAGTAATTTGGTGAAGTTTTTTGACCGACAACTATGCAATTAATTGGTTAGTTTTTTTATTTCTTGATCTAGGTCGTTTTCGGCTTTTTTGGCTTTGAATTCTTGATACAAAAACTTTTCGTCAGCGGGGTTTATGGTTCGTTGACTTTGTTTAAGAATGTCATTGAATAAGGATTTTGTTTGATTTGGTTCAAGGGCTGTAAGTACACAAAAATGATCTTTTCCAGATATATTAACAATATCCGATTTTATTAGCCTAGAGCCCTGCAATTTTTGCTTGGTTAGTTGCTTTGAAACAGAACTAAAGCTTGTACCAACAGTAGTATCGTCGTTTGCGTCTGTACGATTGCTATATGTTTTTTCAAGCCCTTCAATACGTGTTTCTATTTGTTGTGCTAGCGCTAGACGACTGTTTGCTGTTGCGAGTTTTTTATCAATAGATAAGTTGCCTGAGAACTTCACACAATCTGTCGCGGCAATGCCTTCACTTACATGAGGGTTTAAAACCCAGTCAGGCAGATTTGAAACAGGTGTACTTGCGCTTTTTTCTACAACTGTATTACAGCCAGCAATAACAACAACGGCAACAGATGTTAATAATGTGCGGGATATTTTCATATAGTCACTAACCTTGTAGTTAATTTAGGTGAAAATTTAAGCAGACACTAATTGTATGTTTGTAGAATAGTTTTATTTGTGTAAAGGAGGGAATGAAAAACTGCATTATTTGATTGCCTCCATGCTTAAATCACTAGTTTTAAAGAATAAACCAAATTATTAATAATTAATATAGATTAGTGTTTTTAAATAATTTTTAATACGCACAGGTATTTAAATTCTTTAACAGAAACAACTTTATGTTTTTAAGTACTATACCTAGTTGAAAGTTTAAGAGCGTGCCACTCACGGCGTTTCCCAATATGGGATTTCGCCATAATACTTTATAAAAAAGTCGATAAATGCACGTACTTTTGGTGCAAGCAACCGGGAGCTTGGGTATACAGCCCAAATAGCGGCATTAGAATCCATGGGGTAATCTTTCAGTATTTGAACTAGGGTGCCTTCTTTTAATGCGTTGTGGGCGCACCAAATAGACGAAATCGTAATACCTGCATCATTAATACACGCATCCCTGATCGACTCTCCATTATCAATACGAATACTGCCTTTTATCTTAATTTTTTCAATGCCATTTGGCGTTTTAAAGCTCCAGTAGTCAATCCCAATTAATTTAATACAATTATGGTTGAGAAGGTCCTGTGGTGTTTTTGGTTCTCCGTGTTCTGCTATGTAGCCTGGTGAGGCGCATATAATTCTATGGTCGCGGGCTAACTTTCTGGCTACGAGGGTTGAATCGTTAAGCTCGGCATTTCTGATAGCGATATCAAAACCACCTTCGACCATGTCTACAATACTATCGCTTTGTCTTAAATCCACTTTAAGCTCAGGGTGCTGATCAATAAAAGCTTTAAGTGCGGGCACTATATGCATACGACCAAATGAGGAAGGGGCTGCAACACGAATCGTGCCTTGGGGGGTAAAAGAGCCTGCGCCTACAGCTGCTTTTGCACTATTTATAGCATTTAATATTTCTTCAGCGTGAGGTAAAAACTCTCGGCCTTCTTCAGTTAATGAAACTCGCCTTGTTGTACGGTGAATTAGTTTTACACCAAGCGATTCCTCAAGCTTAATAATATGCATGCTAGCTACTGGTGGCGAAAGACCAAGTTCCGCGCCTGCTGAACTAATATTGTGTGTAGAGGCGACTCGAACGAATAACTTTAGGTGTTCATTGTTCATTATTAAAGCCTATTATTAATTAAATTTTAAAACTAGCTGTTCATTTGAGTGTATTATCATGGGTATCTCTTGTAAATATACTGGCTGTTTAAACTAAACAAGGGGGTACCATAAATGCCAGCAGCATGGCGAAATACTAGCGAAGCTTGCAACAATTATTGATGAAGGGCACCTAGTGCCTGTGTTAGACAATATTGAATTTAACCTCAAGGATGCAGGTAAAGCACTTGATCGTTTAGCAAGCGGTGAGGGCATGGGCAAGGTAGTAATTACAATATAAACTAGTTTTGTTTGAAAAGCCGAGCATCTGTTAAAGGGCTCGGCTTTTGTGATTTAAATAAAATGTTTTTAGGCGCTATACAGTCTGAGACTCGTCATTTGAGTTACGGTCTATTATTTTTGATAGAAATAACGTTGTTACATCCGTTACTTTTATCAGTGCTTCTTTGTCAGCGTGAGTCCAAGAAATTTTTGATCCAATGCTCTCACAACAAATTACTCCGAGCGGTTTGTTATCCTTAAAAAAAATATAATCAAGTAGTGAGTAAATATCGTATGGCTCAAAATAGCTTTTGGTAAAGCCTTTTGTAACTTCGTGATTTCTTGCATCGGGGGCATCAAGTATTTGGTGGCTTAGTATATAGTTAAAGTAATCTGGGTAGTCTTTTGCTGTTAATACTGAGTCAAGAATGACTTCATCGTTCTCATCAAGGCACATTAAGCAATTTATCTCAGAGTATTCTTCATTAAACAGCCATAAGCTGACTCTGTTGGCCGCAGGTATTAATCTTTTTAGTTCTCGGCATGTTTGTTTAAGTTTATGTTCTCTTTTAATGCTCGGATCACTAATTTTTATTGCTAAGTCTTTGAGGTTTTCGTTGTTTGGATTGTAAACATTAAGCAAGCTGTTCAAGCTATCTTTATTAAATGGCTTAGTTAAATAACCGTCCATGCCAATATTTAGGTAATGCTCAATATCTTGTTTCATTGTGTTGGCAGTCATGGCAATGATAGGTATTGATTTACCGTTTTTCAGTGCTCTTATGGCCTTAGTTGCTTCAACTCCATCCATTACTGGCATTTGAATATCCATAAAGATTAAATCAACGTGGTTGTTAACAAAGTAATCAACACACTCTTTACCGTTTTCAGCAAAAATCACTTGAGTGTTGTGCGCTTTTAACATTTTATTGACGACGATTTGATTTATTTTATTATCTTCCGCAACTAAAATTGCACAGCCTTGTAAATCAGTTACTTCTTTGTTTTTCTTTAGCAAACTATCTAAAATCGATGCTTCAAAGCTTTGTTGATAAATAAATGTAGAGCCTTCATTTTCTTGGCTGGTAAAACTGATTTTCCCACCCATTAAATGACTTAACTTATTACAAATGGAAAGGCCTAACCCTGTACCACCAAATTTACGAGAGGTAGATGAATCAGCTTGATGAAATTCTTTAAATAAGTTTGCTTGTGCTGCTTTATTTATCCCTATACCTGTATCTATGACCTTAAATGTTATGTTCTGTGTATTTAAAGAGTGACCTTTTAAGTTAATTATTAAATCAACGTGCCCAGCTTGAGTAAATTTAATTGCATTTGAGCATAGGTTATTTAATATTTGCGATATTCTTAGTGGGTCACCTTTTAATGTTTCAGCCACTTTTTTATCTATTGATACATTAAACTTTATACCTTTATCAGAGGCTTGTTTTTTTAGTGGCTCAATTACACCATTAACAACGTCTTTAAGGTTAAAGTCGATATGTTCAATATCTAATTTTCCAGCTTCTATTTTTGAAAAATCTAAAATATCATTCACTATATTGGATAAAATATTGGCTGAGTTTAGAATACTTTTTAGCGCAATATCTTTTTCACTATTACTGCTGTCAGATAAGCCAAATTCGGCCAAGTTTAAGATACCGTGAAGTGGTGTTCTTAGCTCATGCGACATATTAGCTAAAAATTTACCTTTTAAATTATTGGATGTATCTGCTTCAGCTTTTAGTTTTTCAAGCTCTTGAATATGAGTTTTTTGCTGTTCTAATGCTTTACTTAGTTCTCTGTTTTTTAGCCTTAACTCTAATTGGGCTATGACTTCTTTGCCTAAAATAGTTAACGCACTAATTTGTTTTTTAGTTAATTTTTTAGGTTTATCACTAATTACACATAAAGTACCAATTGTACTGCCTTGCGGTGTGATAAGGGGGGCACCTGCATAAAAGCGAATGTTAGGGTCGTTGGTTACTAATGGATTGTCATGAAAGCGCTCATCAAGCAATGCATTTTGTATTTCAAATACTTGGTCTTGCAAAATAGCATGGGAGCAAAACGCAATATCACGCTCTGTTTCAGTCGCTTCAATACCGTATTTTGATTTAAACCATTGTCTTTGCGGATCGACTAAACTTATAAGTGATATGGGGGTATCACATATATCTGAGGCAAGTTGAGTTAAGTCATCAAATACTTTTTCTGCTTCTGTATCTAATATTTCGTACTCATATAATGCTTTTAATCGAGATTGTTCATCCGCTGGAATTCGCGCTTTCTGCATAGTAATACCTAATGTTTATATTGCGTTACTATAGAAGTAAAGTGAACTGAATGACAACTTTTAACTACAAGTTACAATAAAGAGACAAATATTCGTTAGCTTTATTATAGACAGCCCGCCATTTACAAAAAGTTATTGATTTACATTAAGCTCAATAAAAATAAGTTGGAAGGTTAATTAATCAATTATAAAAATTTAACGGACCTTTATTGGGTATAGTAGCGGTAATCACTGTACCTTTGAAATTAAACCAACCAAACAATTATATATTGTTTATTTTAATGGATTTTAAATATCATTAGATATTTAATTTAGTTTACAGTTTTGGTGTAAACACCTTATTGAGTAGCTTAAGCTGGAAAATCTACTTTAAACTTTCAATTAGCTTTAGCTTACTTTCAAAATTTAGCTTTACATGAATGAAGCGAGCTAGTGTGGCAATTAGTACCAAAGTGCCAATACCTACTTGTGTGAGCCATATTGTTGTGTGGTTATACATTAAAATGCTCACGGCCGCAGTGATGCAAAGCGCAGCCCACAAAATAGAACAGCCTATAAGGTTTAAGCGCCAATAGTTTATTTGATTAATGAGCTGCTGCTTTTTAAAAAGTAGTAAACCATTAACATCTAGGGTGTATGTTTTTATTAGCTTTTTGCGCTGAATAAATGCCCATATTGAAAACCCAATTGGAAGCGGAGTTAAAATTGCATACAACACTTGCTCAGGAGTACTAGTTGCTTCAAAAATTAATGCATAGATACAAAATAAGCTAACAAATGCGCCTGCAACTAAGTCTAACCATGCTTTAATTGATTGTTTTTTTCTTGCCGATGTAATTTGGCTCAGTAGTGCGGCAGTATCCAGTTTTGGAGTCGCACTTTTATAGTCTTTTTGCCATTGTTCTAATAGTGGATCCATAATTATTATTGCTCCATTAGCTTTTGAAGTTGCACACGTGCGCGGCTAGCACGCTTGGCGACGTTCGCTTCGTTTATACCTAGCGTATGTGCTATTTCGGCTTGGTTAAAACCTTCTAATTGAAGAGAAATAACTAGCCTAAATTTTAATGGTAGTCGTCTCATTGCTGTCATTAAATCATACGTGTTATCGCTGTGTTGGTGAGAATTAGTACTAACCAAGTCAAGTAAAGGGTCGCTTAAATTATGACGATCTTGGCGACGTGTTTCTTTTAAAACATGATCGACAGCACGGTTGTGTGCGACCCTAGCAATAAAGGTCTTCATACTTGAATCGCCTCTAAAGTTTTCTACTGCATGCCAAACAGCTAACGATATATCTTGCAGTAGGTCCTCTCTAAGTGCTTGGTCTGCTTCATGTGTTGCAGCAATACGCGCCATTAAAGGTGCGTATTGCAATAGTATCTCATGAATATGATCCCTTTTTTCCACTAGTCTTCCTTGTTTTTGATAAATACACTTCTGTAAGCAATATAGCTTATACACGTGAGTATAGGACCCGTAATAATCGCACTTAATAAAAAAGTATAAGGAGCTAACAATAGACTTAAGAAAGAAATTAGCGCGATTAAACACATTGGTTTAAACGCATAGAAAAAAGCATTTAGGCTACTTTTTAATGCTTGCAGTACATTTTTATCACCAAGTAAAACACAATAGCCTGCAAAACTGACAGGCAGTGTAACAGGAATAACCGAGGCAAAAATAATACCTAGTTGCCATTGGGTAACTTCAGTAGGCTGCGAAAATAAAAGTAAATTTATGCCATCATTTCCTAGTAAAAGCTTTGCTACAAATAACTGAATAAAAAAAGCAGATGCTAAAATTGCTGAAAGCGGAATCATGCTTAGCCAGTTTTTAGCTTTAAAAATCGACTTCAATGAAAATACTTTTTGAGTGGCCAAATGGTGAATGACGATAATAGCGCTGCTGCCTACAAAAGTGGCAGCCCATTTGGAGGCTAGCATGCCATAAGGGGCGGGTAGTATTTGAAAAATACCTTCAATAATTAAAGGAAGCAGTAAAAATAAAAAAAGTTTTACAGGTGCTTGCTTAAAAAGTGAAAAACCGTCTTGAAGCCATTGATTAGCTTTACTAGCGGGTAAACTATGTAGTGGGGTTACTGTTAATGTATTCATAATTACTCTCCTTTTGATTGTTATGTTATTAGTCGATAACAATGAGAATAATCTGACATTTTATTTTTAATTAAAGTAAAAAATTTAAAACACAAAAATAGATTTATAATTAGATTAGCTTACATCACAAGCAGGATGTAAATTAAGCACTTCGGTAACTACTTGACCAAATAGAGCTTGTTCTTGCTTTGACAAATTAATAGTTGGGTCAAATTTCATGATATCCGCGGGTCGTGAAGTAATTATTTCTGAAAAAGTCATTGCTGTTAATACATTGCCAGCATAAGAGGCATGGTTGCCATCATCCATATGTAGTTTTGCATTTGGCATTAACTCTAAAAGCCTGTTCCAAACAAGGCCAATAGGAGCTACGCAGCTAGGTTGTTTAGCGCTTATTGATAAATGTAAGTCGTATACACGCTGGCCTTCTTCAGGGTTGCCTCTTTGTGGATGTTCAGGAAATAAAATAGGTGTGATATTTTGTGCCTTGGCTGATGAAATTAAATGCTCAGCGGCATCAGTAGGGTAAGTTGTTAAACCAGACTGAGAGTATTTTTGGCCTTGAAAAATGGCATGGCTTAGATTTTTGTTTTTAAGTTTGTCTACGTTTGCCCTAATACTCACAATATTATCTAAAAAAGGTCCCGACACTGTGGTTGTTTGAACTGACTTATCTGGGTATTGGTTTTCGATTATATGCTCAATGATCCGCCCTAACTGACTGCTGTGACTATTGCCATAAATAATAATGTTGTAATTACCTTCAATATTGTTTTGTGTAATTGGAGTATGACTGGCACTTGTATTTGATTGCTGAACTTTGGTATTACTGCTGCCTGAACCGCAGGCTGATAAAAAGATTAAAGAAAAAAGCCAAAATTGTTTAGGGGTATTAAAACTTATCATACTAATTTGTACCAATATTGAAAACTACTTACTGATACTAGTAGGTTAATTCTTATGCCACAAGTTCTTGCACGGCTCAAATACCTTAGTGATATTTTGTTTTATGATTTAAACAAAAAGCCCAGCAAAAATGCTGGGCTAAGGTACTTAGGTAATAAAGGTATTATTGCGCTAATTCACCAGTAGCTGACTCTATGTGTGCTCTTACAAACCACTGAAATTGCTCAAGATCGGCAAGTTGGCTTATTAACATATCTTCAGATACTGGGTCTAAATCTGATACCGTTTCGATGGCTTTACGGTGATCGGCATTAATGCCGTTGTACACTTTATCTAACGCGCCTAAATGCTCGGTAACAAGTCCTTTACCTAATGAATATTCGTTCCATGTACGGCGGTCAACAATTGACTTAGGTGTCCCTACTGGTATGCCGCCTAAAGTGGCAATACGCTCGGCTATTGTATCTGTCATTTCGCGCACAGCTTCAACCTGAGGGTCTAGCATTTCATGCACACCTATAAAATTAGGACCAACAACATTCCAATGAATATGTTTTAGTGTTAATTGAAGATCTATAAGTGCAACCATGCGGTTATCTAAGGCTGCGATAGTTTTTTCAGCTGATTCGTTGCTCATACCTGGTGCAGTAAATTTAGCTTGCTTATTTGTATTGCTCATAACTTCTCCTACTTAACTATTTAATATTTTCACGTAGTCCTTTAATGTAATAAATACGTGATAATTGTATGAAGCAATCAATATGCCGAAAGTTAAACTAAATATAATTGTTTTAAATCAGTCGCTTGTGTTTTTGCTTTTGTTTGGTTTTTTATTAATATGAGGTGGTTATGAAAAGTCTGCATCTTTTTGTAAAATTTGCAGACCAAACAGATTTGCTGAAACTAAACTAGAATATTTTTAACGGGTGTATTCATGTGCCTTTAGTAATTCAAGCGGTATTACTTCAAGCGATTTTTTATTAGTGGCCTGCAAGATAACTGGCGGCGCAACGTTTGCTTGTTGCGCATGAAGCCATCTTATTGCGCATAAACACCATTTGTCGCCAGCTTTTAAGCCTTTAAAATCGTAAAGTGGATTGGGCGTTATGAGATCATTACCTTGTGACTTCGAAAACTGTAAAAATTCTTCGGTCATAATTGCACATACACTATGATTACCGCGATCAGAGTCTGGTACATAGCAAAAACCCTCGCGAGTATACCCGCCATTCCCACAGCATAACTGTAACCGGGTATCCAGAACGTTAAATTGATTTGCCATTAGGTGCCTCAAGTCATTATGTTTAATACAGTAAAAATTACTTTATCAGGCGCTAAAAAGTATAGCTACTAAAGTGAGGATGTTTGATTATGGCTTTTTAAAAAAATCGGGGCATTTAAATGAAGGGAGGAGGGGAAAAGTATTATTTGTGCCACAAACTAGTTTCACTAGATCGTGGCACAAGTTAAGTTAAAGTTTGTTAACTATTCGTATTTTCTGGCTTTTTTAGTTTTGATTACTGCAATGTATGCGTGCCAGCTTGCATAGCTAAGTAGTGGCATAATCACAATAAACCCAACAGCCCCAGTTACAAAACCAAGCGCAACCATTAGGAAAATGCATATTGACCAAACAACCATCGGCGCAAAGTTATTTTTAACGGCGTTAATAGATGAGACGATAGCTGTCATTATGTCTACGCGTCTTTCCATCATAATTTGTGGTGTAAATGCAGACACTGAAAAAACAGACACGAGTAAAACGCCACCTGCAATTGTACCAAGCGTTAAAAATGCTGACAGTTCTTCAAATGTTGGGTTAGCGTAGTTAGGGTATAGAGCATGAACAAGGGCGGCAATGCGCATCCACGCAATCATTATTACGAGTAATAATATTGCAAATCCCCACTCTCCAACTGGGTTTCTAAACATCGACTTTAGCGAATGCCTAAAAGTGGGTTTGTGGCCTTTTTCGAGTTCCCATGCTACGTCGTATAGGCCGGCTGCGAAAGCGGGTCCAATTAAAACAAACGCAACAGTGGCGGGTAAAATTACAAATACGCTTTGTGCAAAAAATGCAGAGTAGATAATAGCTGCAGGAATAATACTAAACACTAGGCCATAAATTACAGTAAGTAACGGGGCTCGGGTCATATCTTTAAACGCAAGTGCTAACCAGTGAAAAGCAGCGAACGTATCTACTTTGTTACACTCTATACAGCGAGCAAATTCGGTATTTTTTTCAATTGTTTTTGTTGTAGGCATAAGTGGAGCTCCTCTATAAAGCCTCTATTTAGGTTTAGGTCATAAACGCTTTATTTACAAATATTAAACATACATACGGAGCTAAAATTAAAATTGTTCACTAAATAAACGTTTTATGTTTTTAGAAGGGGGGATTACAAAAGGAAATTTTATAGGAGGATTGCTGAAATCAATATTAATAAAGTACTACTTAACCTGTAGGCAGGTTAAGTAGTTAAATAATGCTCAGCCTAAGCTGATTGCTAGGTATTGTATCTCATCACCATTTATTTGTGGCAAAAAGTAAATATCGTTGTATTTAAAATATTGCTGAGAGTTTATGGTAACTGGCTCAGCTGACGATGGTAGTTCATCGTAAACTTGCCCTAAGCTATAGTCGAAGACGTTGCCAATTTTAATAGCTTTGTTGCGCTGAATTATTGGCGCATCTACCACTTTATAGCCGCCGTTATCGGCAATATAGAAAACGTTCTGATAAGCATAATATGTGGTGTTGCGATGTTTCATACGCGAATAATGTCTAGGAAGTTTTTTAATGCGCAGTCCGCGAGGTGGCATCACAGCGTGATAGCCTTTTTTAGCTTTTCGGTAGTAAATGCCGTCATTAAAGCTAAATGAAATTCCATTAAACCAAATAGAGGTACTTCTTCTTGGCAAGTGCCTTATGTATCTATTTTCTTTGTAATAACGCGGCTTATACCTATTAGTTAGGTAGTTATATTTATGATTGTCGAAACGTAGTTGTTTACGCTTTTCTTGCTGCTTTTTTTGCTTGTTCTTTTCTTTTTTACGGTCTTGGCGCTTTTCATTTTTATTCTCTATGCGTAGTTTTTTTTCATGGCGACGTTCATCGCGCTTATACTCAATGCGTTTAGGGTTTTCGTGCTTATAATTTTTATGAGCTTCTCGCTCGTTGGGCGCTGCAATTGCGCTACTTGAAAGCGCGCTAATGGCAATTATACCCGATAGTAAAAATGTAAGTTTCATAGTGTGCCTCGTTTATGTTGTTACATAACTAGGCTTAGTATTAACCTCTGAAACTGAACATTAACTGACCTATTTAATGTTTGGACGTTCCTTTACATTGCTTTACGTAAGCTAAACAGTTTCTTACTTATTATTACAGTTTTAAACAGGGCGCTTTAAACAATCTATACATGTGATAAAAAAAGAGTGCAGGTTAAAATTAAAGACTAACTTATAAGCCAAGCTATTAAAATTTAAATCATTTTAATAGCTTGTTCATTAGTACTTAGCTGGGGCTAACAAATCTCATCGAGTAGATGCATCACACGCTCGCTGGCTGCTTCCATTTTATGAATATGCTTAATTGCAGATTCTTTATCGCCATTTTGAATTGAGTGCAGAGCCGCAACACCATTTTTATGCACTTCACTATGCGGGTTTTCTAATTGTTTAAATGCATTGGTGTGTTTAAATTCAGCAGACTGCTCTGAACTATACCACTGGCCTAATCGGCACATTGTATGGTCGCTAAAGTCATTAACTGACTTGTTGCTTTGGCCATTTGCTACTGCATAAATGTCACCTTTCCATACAACATGATCTAGTTTAACGGTTTGAATAAACGACAACGTAGCAGCCTGAGAAATCGTATTTTTCATGTTGTTACAAAAATCGATAATTGAAGTGTAATCGGTATTCAGTGCATCAAAATTATCACTTAGGTGCGAACTATTTTCTTTAATACCTTCTACTGATACCACTGTTTCATCTGTTTTGTTAATAATTTCTTTTACTAGGTCGGCCACTTCTTGCGCTGACTTATTCGTGTTTGTTGCTAGCACCCTTACTTCATCTGCTACAACACTAAAGCCTCGGCCAGCTTCACCCGCACGGGCAGCTTCAATAGCAGCGTTAAGTGCTAATAAATTTGTTTGATCTGATATTTTACTAATTGTTGAAACAAACGTACTGATTTTACCGGCCATGCTAGCTAGGCCTGAAATGTTTTCAGTCATGCTTCCCATTTTACTGGTCATTAAATCCATTTCTTTGACAATATGATTTAGCGAGCTATTTGATTTTTCGAGCAGGGTGTTTATCTTATCGCTTACTTTGTTTTCTTCATCAATTTTAGAGTAAGAGCCCAATACGGTTTGTCTTATATCTTCGATTTGAGCAACACCATTTATAGAGCTGGAAAGTAATGAGTGAGTGAAACTATGATCTTCATTATTATTTGGGTTATTTAACTCTTCAATTAGAGAAGTATTTTCATTGATAAGCGTTGTATTTTTATTACGTAAACTCTCAATTTCTTTTTTTAGTTGGTCATTTTCGTTTTTCAATATCGAGTAGGTTGAACTTAAAACAAACATATTTAGACCTTGATTTTTAAAAAATAATTTACATTTAGTTATCATTATAGAGGTAAAATTTTATTGAGCCTATATTTATAATCACTGTTTGTTATTAAAAAGTGACTAAGCGTTTACCTACATTCTCTTATTTGTTTCAGTTAACTCCTTTTTAACTCTCTATATACCCATGTCCTAATAAACAAAGCCACTTTTTATTAATTATAAAGTGGCTTTGTTTGGTTGGACTAACGCATAGTAAGTTGTTGGTTTATTTCATCAAAAATACCGGCGTCGTCTATGGTTGAAGGGATTTGTAGTTCGTCGCCATCAATAAGTTGGCGTAAATTTTTACGTAGTATTTTTCCGGAGCGAGTTTTAGGTAAGCGCTCTACACTAACTATATTTTTTAAACATGCTATGGCGCCAATTTGATTGCGCACTGAGGCAACAAGTGCCTTTTCGACTTCTTCGCTTGACCCTGTAAAGTCATTTTTAAGTACAATCATGCCCATTGGGAGCTGGCCTTTTAGTGGGTCGTTAACACCAAATACAGCGCATTCGGCAACCGCAGGATGAGCCGCTACAATTTCTTCCATTTCGCCGGTAGAAAGTCTGTGGCCTGCAACATTTATAACGTCATCAGTGCGGCCCATTATGAACAAGTAGCCGTCTTCATCTATATATCCGCCATCGCCAGAGAGGTAGTAGCCCTCGTATTCACTTAAATAACTGGCTTTAAATCGGGCTGTGTCTTGCCAAATAGAGGGTAAGCATCCGGGTGGTAAAGGTAGTTTTATAACTACGGCCCCTTGTTCGTTAGCTGCGCATTCATTACCGTCCATGTCGAGTATACGAACATCAAACCCCGGTGTAGGTACGGTTGAACTGCCAGGTTTGGTTGTTAATATTTCTATTCCTACTGGATTACACGCAATGGCCCAACCTGTTTCGGTTTGCCACCAATGATCGAGTACCGGAAGTTGAGTTTTCTCTTTTAGCCAATTGTATGTGGGCGGATCGAGGCGTTCGCCTGCTAAAAATAATCGTTTTAAACTAGAGGTATTATATTTTTTAAAGCCTTCAGCATTAGGATCTTCTTTTTTGATTGCTCTAAATGCTGTGGGGGCACTAAATAAAGCGCTTACTTTATATTCTTCCACTACTCGCCAAAAAGCAGTGGCGTCGGGAGTGCGCACAGGTTTGCCCTCATATAATACGGTTGCACATCGGTACATTAATGGTGCATACACAATATAAGAGTGCCCAACTACCCAGCCAATATCTGAGGCTGCCCAAAATACCTCGCCTGGCTCCATACCGTAAACAGTTTTCATACTGTAGTTCATCGCTACGGCGTGCCCGCCATTTTCACGTACAACACCCTTTGGGGCGCCTGTTGTACCTGAAGTATATAAAATATAAAGTGGATCGTTGCCATTTAAAGGTGTTGGATCTGCCGCCTGTGCGGTTTTCATTGCGTGTGTCCAATCTATATCGCGTTCGTTGACCATATTGGCAGTAACTTGGTCGCGCTGATAAATAATACAGTGATCTATTTTATGATTGGCAAGCTCTATGGCGTCATCAATAAGTGGCTTGTATTCAATGATGCTATCGACCTCTATACCGCAAGAAGCGCTCAGTATGAGTTTAGGTTTTGCATCGTCTATACGAACGGCAAGTTCATGCGCTGCAAACCCACCAAATACTACGGAGTGTATAGCGCCTAAGCGAGCACAAGCTAACATACCAATAACAGCTTGTGGGATCATGGGCATGTAAATCACTACACGATCGCCTTTTTGTACACCAAGTGCTTTTATTACGCCTGCAAATTTAGCGACTTCTTGTTGTAGTTGGGTGTAAGTATAAGTTTGCTTTGTATTGGTAACAGGCGAGTCGTAAATCAGCGCAGTTTGGTCACCAAAGCCTGCAATTACGTGTTGGTCGAGCGCTAGAAAGCTGGTATTTAATTGTCCATCGCTAAACCAATGATAAAGGCCGTCTTTATCCTGTGTATATGCTTGGTTTGGTGTTTTGTACCAGGGGATATTTTTACTTTGTTCTAGCCAAAATTGGGCTGGGTTTTGTTTAAAGCTCGTGTATTGCTGTTTATACAGGCCTGACATAATAGGCTCCTAAAACTAAATATGTATGAGAGACCTTACAAAAGGTAGGCTTTTTTATGTGGCTAGGCTATTCGACCTTGGTCGGCTAAAAGTTAATCACATGGTTAATATGCAGTTGCAGTGAGTTTGACAAATTAAGGCGCGCGGCTCAGCATAGCCTCATATTTGTAAGGAATTAATTGTATGAGTAACGACGTTAGAGTGGGTGTTGCCGTTATTATTATGCGACAAAACACTATTTTATTAGGTGAGCGAATTGGTGCGCATGGTGCAAATACATGGGCAACGCCGGGTGGACATTTAGAATTTGGCGAAAGCGTTGAGCAGTGTGCAATACGCGAGGTATTTGAGGAAACAGGGCTGAATGTTAGTCAAATAACTAAGCTTGATTTTACTAACGATATTTTTAGTGCTGAAAACAAACACTACATTACTTTGTACGTAAAAGCTGATTACGATGGTGGTGAGCCTGTGCTAAACGAGCCAAATAAATGTATACAGTGGCGCTGGTGCGATATTAATAACTTACCTTCACCACTGTTTACATCACTTAAAAACTATTTAACTACAGCAACACTTACGGCTTAGTTGATGGGCTTAATATTAACTTTTTAAAGCTCACTTGAGCGTAGTCACCGTTTTGTTTGTCGAGTGCCCACTCGCCTGTGCCTAAACAGCCAGGGTACCAAATACCTTTAGACGATTTAGTACTACATTGGTTATAAGCACCAGCCTTGAAATAATGCCAATCGGCAGCATAACCATGCGGGTGATCTTTGTCGTCCACTTTGCCGTAGGCATCAACATTGTTTCCTAAGTTAATTGAGTAGTTAACATCCTCTTTGCCTTTTGCGCTAAAGGTAAGGTGCATTACATTACCATGTACGTTTACGGTATAGCTAAAATCTTCACCAAGCGCTATACCTTCAACACCCGGATCATTAGGGTTTTCCCACGTGTTTCCCCATACTGGGTATGTAATATCAGTTCGGTTAGGATCTGTTTTTGGTAAGTTACGTTCGTAGTTCCAAAAAACGGAGCCCATTTTATGGCCGGGCCATTTTTTGTAATAAATTTTAAGAGGCTCATTTCCCCAGCCATAACCCAGTTTTGTATCTATTAGGGCTTGGTCTTTCCCCGCATGAATTTGTCCTACCACCACAGAATATGCGGCTTTTTTACTTGAGTCTGTAGCGCGTAATGCCACATGATCAACCTTCAACGTGGCTTCCATTTTTCCACCTACAGAGCCAAAGCGCTCAGAGAGTGGGTGAACAGCTAATGCAAAATTATTTTTTGAACTTTTTGTTTTTATTTTTGTGTTAGTACCGCGGATCATTTGCCTTAACTCACTGCGGGTGTTGGTAGAGTTAGCGCTGGTTAAAGCTTTATTTGGCGAGGTGAATACCATGTAACCTTGATCGTCAAGATAGAAAAAATCAGGGTGCGCGTAAGTTTGAATTTCTTCAACATCAATTGTGTCTATTTTACCGTCGTTGTTTAAATCAACAGGTACGTTTATTTTCCATTGTGATAAATCAAACTTTGATGCAGGAACAGGTGTATTGCTATCAATAGGTGTGCTTGTATTTGCGCAGCCCATAAACAGCAAGGGAGTAATAGCAGCCAGTGCTGTGAGTTTAAAAGTAGATGTTAGATTTTTCATTGTTGTCTCTGTGTGATGATGTTAATGAAGGTCAATATCGACCTTGATTAACGTTAATCTAACATACCAATTTAAAATATCAACATTACCAATTGCTATGTTTTTTATTTTTTAATTTTAAATTTGGTTATACCAATGTGGTTTTTGAGCTTTTTTTAATGTATTTACGTTGTGCCTTTTTAATATGCTTTGTGAGCCATTTTGTCATTTTTGGCATGAGTTCTGGTGCAAAATTATGGCCCATACCAGGCACTATTTTTAGTTTTGCCTTTTTTATTAACATGGCCGTTTTTTTACCTTCACCCACATTAATGACTACATCATGACTACCATGAATGACCAATGTAGGTGTTTTAATTTTTCTAATTAAATGTTGCCTATCTTTACTGGCAGCCATTGCAATGAGCTGGCGTTTGTAGCCATTAGGGTTGTTTGAACGCTCAACTATTTGTGTTGCATGAAGCCGAAGGGCGGCTTCTGTTTGTGGGTAAGCTGGGCTGCCAATTAGTTGGTTTAGTTTAATGTTGTAATTAATTGCTTCATCACGGCTTGGTGTTTTTGGTTTTAATTTGGCAAGCTTAATAAATACGCCAATGCTTTTAGCGCTCAGCCTTGGCAAGCTTGAACTTGACATAATAGCGGTTAAGCTCAGTACCTTTTTTTTATGTTGCGCTGCTATTAGCTGGGCAATCATTCCACCCATAGATGCACCAACAAAGTGGGCTTTTTTAATTTTAAGGGCGCTCATAAGCGACAATACATCGTTTGCCATATCATCGAGCAAATAGGGAGTTCGGCTTTGTATAGGAAGGCGCTTACTCAGCCAAGATTTCACTAAACTAGGAGAGGGGTAATGATCCAAATGAGTCGACAGTCCGCTATCACGGTTATCAAAACGGATAACTCTAAAGCCATTTTTAACCAAACCATAGTATAGTGAATCTGGCCATACGGTCATCTGAGCACCCAAACCCATTATCAGAATAACTGCAGGAGAGTGTTTATTGCCTTCATCTTGATAGTTAAGCGTTATACCGTGCGGTGTTTTAATTGTTCGCATAGCCAAGTTAGGTTATCAGCTTTACTAAAATTGTAGTGCGTATTTATTACAGTTTATTGGCAGTGGTAGGAAGCGGAAGTTTCCATTTGTTTAAAATTGCTTCGTACTCACCGCTTTGCTTAATTATTACAAGTGCTTGCGATAAGGCGTTGGCTGTACTTTCTTCAAGCATTTTATTACTGGCAAAATAAAGCGTTGAAGGAAAGTTATCTAAGTGAATGCGCTTGGTGATAAGGCTTGGATCTAAGCCCGACATTTTTAACTCGTTTTCTAATGTGAGTGTATTCATTAAGGCAAAGTCGATACGTTTTTTGTAAAGCATTTGCCAAAGTTGCTGGTAGTAGCTCACCAATACTAAGTTTTTGTCTTCTTTAAAGCCCATTTGCTTTAAATACTTAGCACTTGAGTAACCACGAATAGTGCCTATTTTATAAAACTTAGTGTGGTTTAAGTGCGTGGCTTCTGCTTTATTGCTTTTTAAGCTAACTACGTAGGCATCGGTAAAATAAACACTGCCTAACCATTTAAAGTTATTTGTGCGCGTAGGGGTTTTTAATAAAGAAAGTAAAATAGTGTTTGGATTACTTTCAAGCTCGTGAAATGCGCGCGCCATGGGCATTATTTCAAATTTAGCGTTTAATGATGTGATTTTTAAAACGGCTTTGGCTATGTCAACAAGCGCGCCATCAGCTTGGCCATTCTCGTTTTTAAAGTGATAAGGGTGCAAATCTTCGGCAATAAAGTTTACTGTACTCATTGCATTTACCGCAGTACAAAACATAAATACAAAGGCGCTAATTACAACACGCAGGTACATAAAAAAGTCTTTTTTAGCCAACATTGGTTGAGTTTAAATAATATTGCCTGAAATATAAACTTAAATGTTTAATAAAAGTAAATCAAAGTTAAATTACCCCTTATTTGTTTTAAAGTATTCTAGTGGACTGCACGAATACCAACGTTTAAAAGCACGATTAAAAGAGCTTTGATCTTTAAATCCGAGCAGCAATGCTAGCTGTGCTAAATTAGGTTTATTAGGCAGTTCGTTAATACGTCGCTTTCGCTCGTTTTCAAGCATGAGGGCAAACGTTGTACCGTGCAATTTTAAGTGCCGTTGCAAGGTGCGTGGTGTCATGCTGAGGGCATTTGCAGTGCGTATTAACGTACAATTTTGTAAATCGAGCTTTGCCATTAAAATTTGGCTGACATTTTCAGTTATATTTTGCTGGTTAGTAAAAAGACTTAATTGCTGATCAGATACTTGCTTTAGTGCTAAATAAATAGCAGCGTTATCAGTTTTAAAGTTCAGGTTTAAATAGCTACTCGGAAAACAAATTTCGTTGTGTTTTGCATTAGTTAAAATTGGGCAATTAAACCATGTTGCTAGCGTATTTATTTGCGGTTGAGTAAAGTGATATTGAAAGCTAACTTGTGTCGGTGATAATTCGTTATTGAGTAATTGGCGTACAACACTCACCCAAGCTGTCATATTTCTTAATACTACTTGTTCATTACATTGAGCATGGGGAAACCAGCGGATAGTTGCTTGGTTTTTGTGTTGCTCAAATTGTGCTTTACCTATATTTGCCACTAAGCGGTCGTAATTTAAAAGCGCTTGTATAGCGTTGCCTAATCCGTTACTTGACTCGACTAAATATCCCAAAACGCCATAGTCCGCCGTACGAATATGCTGACCTAGTCTAAAGCCAAATAAAGGGTCTTTAAGTGTATTTTGAGCATAATTAAGCAATGCGTTATAGCTTTTGAGGCTTATGCGTGGTGATAGTTGTTGTTTTGTGCGATTACTAAATTCAGTAAAATTAATTGCCTTTAGAGCATCTTGATTATTTAAACCTTGGCTTTGTAAATAATCAAGAATACTAGAAAAGTAATGATCGGCAATGGTTTGCATTTGTCGCCTAAAGCTAAAAAATGATCGCGTATGAGCAAGTTTGCCACGTTAAATTTTATTATGCTAGAGGCCTTATTTTAAGTATTGGTCACTTATGGTTTCTATAAATTTAAAATGCACTTTATTTGCTCCGCCTGAGAAGGTGGCGGCTGTATTGCTGGAACATGCCTATTTAGGGCGTTTTTTTAATGCTCAATTTTCACAATTAAAACCCCACAATAAAGGTGAAATGAAAGGTGGGGCAGGTGCCATAAGGCAAGTTAAAACGCCGCTTGTTGCTTTTAATGAACAAATTATACATGCCAGCAGTAATCATATTTGTTACCGCATAATGGGTGATAAGCCGGTGGAGAATCATCAAGGAGACATATATTTAACTCCCATTGAGTATGAAGGTAATACAGCTACAGCGCTTAGGTATTGTATCGCCTTTAGGCCACCATGGTGGATGCCGGGTAGCTTAATAAAGTTACTTGTTAAACATGATATATCGCAAGCACTTAAAAAATTACAGCATTATTTTAAGAGGGCACAACATGACCATTGAAGTAATTTTACTAGCACTTAGTCCCATTTTTTTAGTATTTGTTAGTGTTGAATTTATTAAATACAGGCGTTTTTACGATATAAAAGACAGCATGGCGAATACGGCCTTGGCGTTATTGCACCAAGGTGCTGATGCGGTTTCTTTAATATTACTGATGCCATTATTTAATTGGTTATATGAATACCGCGTTTTCGATATAGAGCTCTCGGTATTTACCGTTTTGTTTGCCTTTATATTTCAAGACTTTTTGTATTATTGGTTTCATAGGGCGTCGCATAGTATTCATTGGTTATGGGCTGCACATGTTGTGCATCATAGCTCTACAAAAATGAATTTTACAACGGCATTCAGGCAAAGCTTAATGTACCCCTTAGCAGGTATGTGGGTATTTTGGTTACCCATGATTTTAATCGGCTTTGATCCTATAACGGTACTTACAGTTGTTGCGTTAAACTTGGCATATCAGTTTTTTGTGCATACACAAATAGTTAAAAAACTTGGGTGGTTTGAAAGCGTATTCAATACACCGTCGCATCATCGTGTTCATCACGCTATAAACCGAGAATACTTGGATAAAAATTTTGCAGGCGTACTTATAATCTGGGATAAGTTGTTTGGCACATTTGTTGAAGAAGACTCTAATAAGCCATGTAAGTATGGCATTGTGGGGCAGTTAAATAGCAATAATCCAGTCACAATTACATTTCATCAATGGTGGCATTTAATTAAACAAACTTATACAGTAAAAGGGTTTAAAGCTAAGCTAAGTATTTTATTTGGCTACCCAACTAGCTCGCAGAAAAACAATGATAATGACGTGAGTTATAAAAGTTAAGAGTGGTTATCCACTCTTAACTTTGTTGTCTAAGGAAAGAAACTATTGTGCAGTAGTAATGACTGTATCAATCAAATGAACCACGCCATTACTAGTGTATATGTCGGTCGTTGTTACGTTACTACCAGCAACTTGCAATGAAGTTGCAGGTAAGCTTACTCGCCACCAAACACTGCCTACACCTTGGCCATTTTCATCGCCCGGAGCAGTATCGCCTAAGTAGGTGTATAATGGACGACCTAGATATGCAACCTGCATAGTGCTATCTGCACGAGCAATAAGTGATAAACCCGGTATGTTTTCAATAGAGTCTGCTGTGCCCAGCACTGGTGGCCACGTTGTAGCACATGTATCTTCACATACGCTCATTGACTCACCTAAGTCGTTGTCAAAAACGTAAAGCGTTTTACCCGCAGTGCTATCAGCCATGCCTGTTACTAAGCGTGCGTTTTCTGCATCGTATGCAACACTGTCTGTTGCAGCATTGGTGGTACTAGTAAAGTCGACAATGTTTACACTTATCATGTTTTCAGCAAGCGTAGTGACCATTTTACCGTTTGTTGCAAACGCATCTGTACTACCTACTTGAGCACCTAAAACGTGCTGCGTTAATACGCCGGTTAATGCATCTGTATCAGCGAGTAGCGCGTTTAAGGTATCCGTTGGGATTTTACTAAATGCGGCGTTTGTTGGAGCAAATACGGTGAACGATTTTGTCGTATCATTAAACGTATCAACTAAGTCAGCAGCTTGTAAGGCTGTCACTAATGTTGAAAGTGCGTCTGTTTCTGTTGCAACAGTAGCAATTGTTTTGGTAGGTGTGCCTACTTCGGCTGGTGGCATAATGACCTTATTGAGTACATGAATTACACCATTATCGGCTGTTACATTTGCCGCAGTGACGGCAGAGTCGTTGATAAACAGTGCGCTGTCTACGTATGATAGGGCGGCCATATCGCCATTTGCCATTTCCACTTTATTATTTTCGCTATTTGCAATGGTGACTGCTGCGTCAGACAAAACGTTTGCATCAGCAACTACATGGTAAAGTAAAATGTCGCGAAGGGTATCAGTGTCTGCAAGTAGTGCATCAATGGTGTCTTGCCCAAGCGCTGCAAAAGCGTCATCGGTGGGAGCAAATACTGTAAATGTATTGGTAGGATCAGCAACTAAAGTGTCTAACCCTGTAGCAGCTAGTGCGGCAATCAGTGTTGTAAAGTTACCATTATCGCTGGCAACATCTGCAATTGTACCAAAGCTTTCAGGTAGTGTTACATCAGCCACAATAACTGAATCGATTACATGAATTACCCCGTTAGTTGTAGCAATGTCTTTAACCACAATATTGGCACCGCCAAACATTAGCATGTCTGTTTCGGCATTAATTGTAATTGGAAGAGCGTTGCCTAACAGCGTTTCTGCAGGTTGACCATTTAATGACATAGCAGTTACCGAATCAACCGCGCCAGTCAAAACATGTTGCTTTAAAATGTCGCCAAGTACATCTGGGTTTGCTAAAAGCGTATTGATCATTTTGCTACCAACGGCTTCAAAGGCCGCGTCTGTGGGTGCAAAAACAGTGAACTGTGCTGATTCGTCGCTTAATGCTGCCGTTAAACCCGCAGCGTCTAATGCAGCAAGTAACTTGGTGAATCCACCAGCCTGTTGTGCTGTTTCGACGATATTGGTAGTTGGCGCTGCCTCAGCAGTGGCGATAGGCGTAAGTACTGCATCAATTGCATGAATGATGCCGTTGTCAGTTGCAATGTCAGTCATGGTTACTGTGCTTGTGTTTATTAACAAGCTATCGCCATTTAACGATAAAGCGACTTTGCCGCCGTTTACAGTGTCAACCGTTGTACCAGCAAGACCAATTGCTGCTTCAGCGTTAACGCTACCTGAAACTACGTGATAAGTAAGTATTGAACTAAGTGTATCTGTATCTTCTAGCAATCCGTTTATTGTGTCTTCGCCAAGTAGCGCAAAGGCATCATCGGTAGGAGCGAAAACAGTAAATTCTTGGCTAGTGTCGGCAAGAGTATCGTCTAAACCTGTTGCCTCTAATGCTGCAACTAAAGTGGTAAAGTTACCCGCGTCTCTTGCTACATCAACAATGGTTGAAGATGATTCGGGCTCAACTTGTACAGGGGTGTTATCGTCATCATCGTCATTACACCCTTGTGCTAGCAACAAGGGAAATGTAATGAGGCATACCTTCAGTAATTTGTTCATGACCTGATCCTTCTGTGTGAGATGTAATTAACAATCTCGTAACGTTACGGGCGTTTTTTTACAATGGATCAGGTTTTTTGGGTGTTTTTTGAACGTTTGCATCTGTGGAGTTTGTTAGGGATTAAACTATTTATCGCTTTTTACTACGTGGCGCCCCAAATAAAATAAATATATGACAAGCACATACAGATAAAAAAGCACTAATACCCAGTGCTCCGCCATAATTATTAATTTTAGGAACTAAATATTCAAATAAGATCGCAAAAATCATTGCTGCACTGGTTATTGTATATACACTAAAACGCTTTGGCGTACTCATACCAATAAACGTACCACCAAAAAAAATGGCACTATAAAGCTCGGGCTGTAAGTTAAAATAATAAAAAAAATAGTAAGCAATTATAGATAAGCCGGAAGAGGCGCTAACAGGGCTAAAAGGCTTATGTTTAGCAAGTAAAAATGTAAGTAAAGCGCCGCAAAATGCAATGGCAGGGTATTCTATTGCCATAAAAAAGAACCTTTAGCTAGAGCAAATACAGTAACGCTTACAAATGCAATACTTCCTAATTTTCCCCCAAAACCAGAAAATAAATTTAAAGTAAGTACATATAAACATGCGCCTATAAGTGAAATAAACCCCAGTTCCCAGTAGCTGCTAATTAAACTCGACGAGCACATGCCAGCAAAACTCCCTGCATAGATAGCAGCGCTCGGGTGGTTTTTAAATAACTGAGAAAAAGGAATAAATGAGCCCGCAAGCCCTACTGAGGATGCAGCAATAACTGCAGGTATATTAAATACAGAGTGCAATACAAAGCACAGTAAGCAGCCAATAAAAAAAGCGATGAATTTTACGAGGAAGAATTTAAGCATAGGGCGCTTAGTTTAAAGTAACTCGGGAATGTTTAAAAGCAGTGCTTACTATTGCGAGTGAATAGTTAAAAAAATCAAATAAAGCTACCGTAAGGTTTAAATATGCTCAAAAGAAGTGTTTTGTGTAATGTAAATTACAATTTATGTATAATATAGAAAACTTATTAAAGATTAAGAAATAACCAAAGGTAATTTATGTCTAATTGTTTGCATTTGGCAATTCCGGCCGGCGACTTAGAAGTAGCTAAAACATTTTATTGTGACGTCCTCGGTTGTAAAACCGGTAATAGTGAAGAGGGTCGTTGGGTCGACATCGACTTTTGGGGTAACGAACTTACATTACATCAAAGCGTTGAACGATTACCTACTGTTCGCCATGATGTAGATATGGGGGCGGTTGCGGTTCCTCATTTTGGCATTCACTTATCTGAAGATGAATTTAACAATTTAAAAAAACGTATAGAAGACGCTGACTTAGAATACCTAGATAAGCCATATCGTCGATTCATTGGCGATGAATTTGAGCAAGAAACATTTTTTATCGAAGATACTAATGGCAATGTGCTCGAAATGAAAACCATGGTTAACCCCGAGGTTTTATTTAAAAAAGTATAACTTTTATAAAAAGCCACTTTTCAGTGGTTTTTTTATGTGAAAAATTTGACGATTTTATAAATCGACTAACGTAAGCGGTGTTGCTTTTCTTTTTAGCTTTTCATGGTACATAGCAGCATCGCCAGCTTTTAAAAGTTCATCAATATTTCTAGGTGGATCACTAAATACAGCACTTCCAACACTCGCTTTTATGGCTAATTGTTCAGTATTATGATCAATAGTGAGTTTGGCTAATTCAGTTTTTAAAAAGTGAACTTTTGGGCTTACCTGAGCCTTAGTATAAAAGTGCGCTAGCACTACAAATTCATCACCTCCTAAACGTCCTATGACATCGTTACTGCGCACAATAGCTTTTAAATGGTGAGCAACTTTACATAGTGCTTGGTCTCCAACGGCGTGACCGTGAGTGTCATTTATTTGTTTAAAGTCATCTAAATCTATATAAATTAAACAGAGCACACCGCCACTTTTTATATGATGTTCTATTAAATCTGCCGATTTTTTGCACCACCCTCTGCGGTTTAAAATACCGCAAAGGTGATCATAATCGGCTTCGGTTTCGGCGCATTTTTTTGCAATCCTCATCCGACTAATACGCCTTGAAACCGCCACGGCGAGTAAAAATGACTCTACAGCAAAAGCTATAATTAACCCGTAGCGACGCATAAATGGACTTTCGTCTATTAATAATATTCTAAAAATCATACTGACAAATACAAAGCTTAGAGCAATAAACACCAGTGTTGCTTCACGAATGCCTTTGCGTGCTTGTAAAGCGGAAAGCACAAAAACACACCCTACAATACAAAGCGTTACATAGCCTGTAGCTTTACTTAAAAGAGCCCATACTTGAGGGGTTTTAAACAGTATTTGTAAAACGCTAAATAACATGACAACTACAGCTAAACACTTTAAGGCAGTATCTACTTTTGGCCAGCTTGTTTTGATTTGTAAAAGAGCGCAAATAAACCATGTCGCGCTTAAAACACATAGGCCAATAAATAAAAGGTATATGTTAAATAAACTGCTGCTGTGCTGGGAGGTTAAAAATAAATACAGCTGCCCTTCTTGCATAAGAATAAAGCCACCAATACAAAAAATGTATAAGCTGTAGAGCTTAAATGTATCGTCGTTAAGGCGGCTCCCCATAATTAATACATACAATATAAGCGTGATACACAAGCCGTAAAATAGCCCTAAAATTAGGTTTTGTTGTTGGCTTTTTTGAATAAATACAGGCATTGGTTGCCACTTAAATACCGGGCGAAACTCGACTGGAGAATACAAAGTTAATAGGGCGGTTGTTGCACCTGAGTCGATAAAATAAGCTGGTTTGTTGTATCTAATTGGATTGTGTATTTCGTCGTTTTGGCGCCACTCAAAGCGCTCAAGGGTAGAGCGGTTAAAGCTAAGAACACCAGCTTGCTGTAACTGGCAATTTACAGAGTATTGAACTCTGCCAGACTGAATTTTTAGTCTTAAAGGCGTTTGTTTATTTAATGTGTTTGCTGAAGTGATTTGTGGACTAATTTGTTTAATTTCACAATGTTGATTTGCAAATGCAGACTTATTAAATGAAAGACTAGAAAAAAAAAAAAAAAAAAAAAAAAAAAAAAAAATTAATAAAATGTATTAAAT
>NZ_PNDV01000226.1:0-1500 GCF_005930865.1 Pseudoalteromonas sp. S554
ACTAAACTGGACGGCGTCACATTCAGCCGAGCCACCACAGTGAGCTAGCTCAACGGCCGTTGCTTCACCTTGTTGGTCGCCACCTGCGTAAGCAGGTGCATTACCTCGTAATACTAAACCACCCCATAGACCAATGGCTGTTTCACCACCCGTTACATCTTGAATAGAGGTCATAGTAATTGGCTGACTTACCGTACCAACCGACTCAAGCTGTGAACCACGACGAACGACTAAAAAGTCATCGCCAGATTCACCAATAATTATTGTGCCTTGTTGAATATAAAGCTTTGCGTTATCTGCACGGTCATTACCTACTGCTGTACGACCATTTACAATCCAATGCGCGTCGTTTGTAAGTGTTGCATCGGTAGTGAACGTTGTATCTGCTGTTAAACGATACACTGGCTTATCAGTAATTTCCGGAAATTCGCTTGATACGTCTGTGGCTAAGCCTTGTACAAATGCGTTATCAATAGTGGTAGGGAAACCAGTTGTGCCGTTTTGTGAATCATCACGAGATGACGTTTCACCGCCTGTGTCTGAGCCGCCTTCAACAACGTTTGTTATTGTATCGCCTTCGTTAATTGTTGTGTCGCCTTCAGATACTACTAAGTCACCACCACAACCCGCTAAAGATACTGCAGTTGCAATCAAACTAACTTTGAATAAGTCAGATAATTTCATTGTTCACTCCGTTAAAGTATTTAATTATTTTGTTAGCGCTTTATAAAAACTCAAGTCACTTTAAAGCACTTAATAATGCGTTAAGGTCACTTGAGTTATCAGCAGGGCTTACCTTACGGGAGCTATATGACACTGGAGTTACACTTTAATAAACATAACATGACAAAACTATATTATTAAAATTCAACAACTTAATTGCTACAGCAATAAAAAAAGCCGACTCAATAATAATTGAGTCGGCTTGCGTAGTGCGAATATGAAATTGATATTACAAGCACCAACGAAGTAGTGACTTGTTGTTTTAAAATTTAAAGCAGAGCGGTTCTTAACGTTTCAGCATGTACTTTTTCACGTTTAACATACTTAATCCATTGCTTAGCCAAACGCTGTGATTTTTTGTGTTTTTCAGCTTGTTCAAACGCTAAAATAGACGCATCGAAATTTTGCAAATTGTACTGCGCCATACCCAGTGCAACAAAGGCATTTGACTCAAAATCAAGTCCCCCTTTATCAAGCGCTTTACGAGCTGAGTCGGCAGCATCTTCATAGTGCTCTGTATTAACATACACCTCAGCTAAACGCTGATCGTATTGCCCATGTTCTGATAAATCGGCGGCTTTAACAAAATACTCTATCGATTTTTCATCTTCTTTTGCTTGGATCATCGCCTCGGCAACAAACGCATAGTTTTTAGCTGTTTTTTCCGCATTGCCATTTTCTATTGCTGTACTCATCACTTCTGCCGCTTTAAAAGCAAGTCGATTGTATTAGTAAACTTGAGCAAGATGGCGTAAGTCGGCACTTGATGCTAAAAAA
>NZ_PNDV01000227.1:0-322 GCF_005930865.1 Pseudoalteromonas sp. S554
AGATGAATACGTCGACATCAAAATCCTGACTCTCTTATTAACAGACGAATCTATTATTTTATTAAACATAGTCTTGCTCCCTAGTGTATGTGCTGATCAAATCCGACTTTAGCGATTTCAGACGCAACAAAAAATGCGCCTTTAGTTACAAATCGCGTTCCACTATCAAGGCCAATGATTTCTCTAAAACCACCTAAGGCTCGGCCTAGTTCTATTTCTACAGCTTTAAATTCTCCAGGGTGGTCTTCGACAAATACTGTCCAATCACCATCTGCGCTCCGGATCAATGCTACTTCGGGCACAGCCATCACTTTCTGCTTTG
>NZ_PNDV01000228.1:0-279 GCF_005930865.1 Pseudoalteromonas sp. S554
CGGCTAAAGAGTTACTTAATGCAAGTAGTCATAGAGCCAAAAGTTTAACTCAAGACGTTTATAACCAAGACCTAGAAGAAAGTTATGACAAAGAACCTGATTTTGATAAGTACTCCATTGGTATCAGCCAAACAATTGATTTCTGGGATAAGCAATCAGCAAATAAAAGCATTCGTGAAATTGATGTCTATGTAAACCAGCAACAATTGTTAACTTTACTAGTTTCAAAAAAGGCTAACGCTTTAACTGCATGAGTAAATGGCCCAGCAGCAAAAGAAC
>NZ_PNDV01000024.1:0-35033 GCF_005930865.1 Pseudoalteromonas sp. S554
TGGTGGAGAGGGAGGGATTCGAACCCTCGATAGAGCTACAAACTCTATACTCCCTTAGCAGGGGAGCTCCTTCGGCCACTCGGACACCTCTCCAACGCATAACCGGTTGTATTGATGATATAAAAAACCACCAACTAAAATATGGTGGAGAGATAGGGATTTGAACCCTAGATAGGCTACAAACCTATGCCGGTTTTCAAGACCGGTGCATTCGACCACTCTGCCATCTCTCCGTGACGCAGAATAATACTTAGGTGATGGGGGTGTGTAAATAGCAAAATGTCTGTTTGCCTAAAAAATAGACGTAAATACGTGTTTTTTTACAAATTAGGGGAAATTAAGGCAATTATTAATAAAATAAAGAGGTTGCAGCAAACTGTGGGAGCTAAAAAAGAGACTTTTTAGTGGTTGGGTGTTTGCTGCACCGAATAAATAACCATGGTTGGGTGATTATTTATATTGCGCTGCGCCGCCAAGTGCTAATTTTTTACCAAGGGTATTAAGCCTAGCTAGCATTTTTGCTTTTCGGTTGGTTGGTTTAACTGCAATTTGTGTGTTTGCTGTTTGGTTTAATGTATTTATAGGGTTCATCACTTGGCTCCGGTTTAAGTCTGTTGAAAACATGCGCATTTTGCATGCAAAGCGTACAAAAATAAAACGATAAAAATTACCTATGAGGCATTAGTTATTTTTATCTGAAGTAGTGGTTGTTAATAAAATGTTTAATTGTGTTTTTTCTGTTTTTTAATTTTTATTTCACCCTGATCCTTTTTATATTATTGTTTTAATTGTATTTTTACTGATTTTGTTTTTTATTTATGCATATTCGATTATTTTAAATGGGTAATTATTCAGATTATTTTATTTTGGTTTTTAATTGTTATTTTTGTGGTTTTTTTATAGCAGCTAGTGGTTATGCTTAGTGCATTAAAAATCGTCGTTAATTTGATATTTAAAATAGTAATTGACTTAAAAATACGGTTTTTTAATAGAGTGTTTCTCTAATAGATAAAAAGCGCCTGCTATGAGGCAGGCGCTTTAGTGTTAGTTACGTTTAAACGTGTCTAACTGGGGATGGAGCCTCTCAGCTTTTTGCTAAGGGCATAAATTTTGGAGCAAATTGCTTGCTGAATATTTTAGTCTTGCTGAGCCACTAAAAATTGGATAATTAAATCTCTAGTGTGATCAAAAACAGGGAGGGCATATGAGTTAAATTTATGTCCATAAAACGCTGCTTTTATCTTTATTGTTTATAACGATAAATAACGAACGCAGTCTATGTTTGTATAAAGCCATAGAGTTGTTTACTTAGGCAAGTACTAACTAGACCAATGGCCCTTATTCTGAGCCGAACAACATAAACGAGAAAAAAGAGACAGAACAGATACAAAAAAGCAGCATTCAATAAAATAAAATGCTGCTGAAGGGATGTTAAATATAGTGAGTTAATTGCGGGTTATTTAACGTGTTTAAAGGTAAATAATTGATAACCATCTAGCTCAGGAACTAACGTTACTAGCTGCTCTTCTTGTTTTGCAATTTCAGCAAAATTACCGCATAACGAATTAGCTCGTTGCTCTAAATTGTTCGCGTGTAACTCTACTTTTTCTTCAATTTGTGCGCCCATATTTTCCATGCGTTCTTCGAATGCATCCATATCGCCGCCAGAACCTAATAACTCCGATCCAAGCGCGACCAGGATACTCCCCATAGATTGCATGACTGCTGATTCAACGGCTGTTTCTATTTGTTTTTCAAACTGATGCTCAAAGTTTTCACCAAATTGGTTAAAACTTTGCTGGCCCATAACAAAGGTGCCTTCTTGATAAAACGTGTTTTCTACTTCTACGCGTATATCGTCCATTAATGATGACATATCGTCTAAGCCATTAATGTTAAAAGCATTACCGACTTCTTCCAAAGCAACACCAGCGATTTTTACGCCGTCTAATGCAATATTAGCGACTTCGGGTAGCTGTATACGTAAGCTATCAGAGTATTGAGTAAGAGCTTGGCGTTGTGAGTTATTAAGCGCTACAAACTCACCATTTACCATTAAATCGCCATTGCTGTTGAATTGCATAGCTTGGTTTTTTGCTGTAAAAATTTCTAGTTCGTTTGGCTTGATGCGAACATCATTTTTAAACTCTACGTCGCATTGATCGTTGCTAAATGAAATTGTGGAATCATTATCGTTGTGTGCCATAGCAACAGGTGTACAGATTAATGCGCTAACTAATAGTAATTTTTTCATGTGATGACTCTATTTTTTGTTGATAACAAATAACTAATAACAAGTTTGGTGCCACTATTTTTTTATCAACAAAAGCAATGGCTTGTGTTTTTTTCTGGGTTTAAAGGTCTGTTTTATTTTTATTATTAGACTATATTTTAGTGAAATTCACCAACGAATATAAATTTATAAAAAAAATTTATCGATACGATAAAAAACTCTCACTTTCCACAATTGCAATTTAGCGCTATTTATTCACATTAATGACATGAAGGCTATTTACTATGGCTTTGTGGCTTTACTTTGATGCTAATTTGCACAGCATATTGGTGTTAAATTTTTTAATTTACCAATTACATTAATTAAAGCGTAATTGGTCTCAAACACTTTATGGAGTGGGTTGTGGGTAAGACATTTAGTTACGATGCGCTAGATGATGATTTTGTTGAAGACGAATACGAAATGGTCGGTCGAAATCAACACGATAAAAACAAGCAAAAGGTTAAGAAAAAGCTGGAAGACTACCTTGAGCAAAAACGCTTGCGCAAAAATCTAGGCGAAGATGACTTAAGCGATTACATTGATTAAATTGCACTAGTATAAATACAATACCAATTAATAACGGCAGCTAAGTGCACAGACAAGTACGCTTAAGCAGTTGTTACATTGGC
Organism: Pseudoalteromonas sp. S554; assembly: GCF_005930865.1. Classification (NCBI taxonomy): domain Bacteria; kingdom Pseudomonadati; phylum Pseudomonadota; class Gammaproteobacteria; order Alteromonadales; family Pseudoalteromonadaceae; genus Pseudoalteromonas; species Pseudoalteromonas sp. S554. The sequence goes on from NZ_PNDV01000024.1 coordinate 2,905, forward strand.
AATAAAGAGGCTAATAGCCTCTTTATTACTTTTTACTGCGTGCTTTTAGCCTTACTTAATGCTTTTTGTATAGTGAGCTCTATCTTTTCTGGCTTAGTAAAAGGGGCATAGCGCTTAATTGGCGTGCCATCGGCTGCAATTAAAAACTTAGTGAAATTCCATTTTATTTTTCTAGTTAAAAGCCCCGGTAATGCTGACTTTAAAAATCGAAATACAGGGTGTGCATTTTTACCATTCACATCAACTTTGTCTGTTATTAAAAAACTGACTCCATAATTTATTAAGCACCCTTGCTCTATTTGCGACGCATCTCCAGGCTCTTGTTGGCCAAATTGATTGCACGGAAAGCCTATAATCACAAGTCCTTGACTGGCGTACTTTTCATGAAGCGCTTGTAAAGATGTGTACTGGTAGGTAAATCCGCATTTACTTGCAGTATTAACAATGAGTACAACTTTTCCCTCAAAGTCATCAAAGTTAATAGGTTGGCCTTGTAGACTTGTTGCGCTTAATTGATGAAATTTTTGCATGGTGGCTTCTTATTATTGTTGTTAGGCATACTTTAACGCGGCAAAGGTTTTACATAAAGTATAAAGTTTATTCGTGACGCGAGATATGTGACCTAACGGCCTTGGTATAGTTTGAGCTAAATTTTGCGTATTGCTTATACCTAATTTCACATCCCTGTAGGTGAAAAATAATAAACAATCCTCAGGCTGATAAAACTTAACTTTAGAGGGTAATAAGCCCTAATTTAAAATTAGAAACAAACCCATACCGGCAAGTGTTGTGTAATAAATGTTGTGTGTTTTATAAGCTACAATAATGGCTACAATAGCGGCACTTAAGTAAGGGTTTTGCCAATGCAGGTTTATGCCTTCGTCACCCAAAAATACAATAGGAACCCAAATAGCGGTAAGCACGGCCGGTGCACTAAAGCTTAAAAATTGCTGCATTTTAGGGCCCACTTTAAAAGGCAATGCACGGTGTAAAAATAAATAACGCGTAAAAAACGTAATGCAGGCCATGAGTAAAATAGTGGTCATCATGTTTTAGTGTCCTTTTTCGCTGTTAGCCTTGCCGTTGTATAACCTGCACTCATTGCTAATAATGCGGAGCACACTAGCCATAATTCAAACCCTGTGCTTTTTAACCACGTAGCAGTAATACCTGCCACAATAACAGTCACTAAAGAGGCGGTATTTTTAATACCTGGAATAACCAAGGCGATAAAAGTAGCTGCAATTGCAAAGTCGAGCCCTAAGTTAGTTAAATCGGGAAGCATAGATCCTGCAACAATGCCTATTAATGTCCATATATTCCATGCGATGTAAAAACTAAAGCCTGCACTAAGCGCATAAACTAAACGCACTTTTGTGCGATAAGCTTTACGGTGATGAGAAAACGCAAATAATTCATCGGTTAATACAAAGCTAACAGGTAGGCGCCATCGCATTGGTTGATCTATGACTTTATGTCTAACAGCAAGTCCATATAAAAAATGCCGAGAGCTAATTATAAACGTAGTGAATAATATGGTAAGTAAGGGGGTGTTACCCGCCATAAGTTCAATAGCGACAAGTTGAGCTGAACCTGCAAAAACCAGTAACGACATGGCTTGTGTTTCAAGAGCTGTAAATCCATTTTGAATAGCTAACGAGCCGCAGAGTATTCCCCATGGAATAACGGCTAAGCAAAGCGGAAGCATATCTAAAAAGCCTTTTATTATCGCTTTTTTAACTGGTTGCATAGCATTTACCTTGCTGGCTTGTAGAATGGCAGATAATGACACCTTATTATGAGGTTGATTAGCATTTTAATAATACTGTTTTTTTGAGGGTAAACACAATGACGACGATAAAAGTATGGGATGGGTTTATACGGTGTTTTCATTGGCTATTAGTCATTAGTATTGCCGTTTTATATTTTAGTGTAGAAGAGGGCATGATTGAGCTGCATTTTGTTGCTGGGTTCTTTACTTTAGCGCTCATTGTTACGCGAATAGTATGGGGGATTGTTGGCAGCAGAACAGCAAAATTAAGTGGCTTGTTTCACTCACCTAAGGCTGTGTTACAGGGGCTTAAAAACCCGATTGACACCATTGGACACTCTGCTCCTGGCAGTTATATGGTTCTTGCTTTTTTTACGCTTATATCAACGCAATTAATTACCGGGTTGATGAGTAGCGACGGTATTTTAACTGACGGCCCGCTCGTTGAATATGTATCGAGTGATACGGTCGATTTTGCTAATTGGCTGCATCACCTTAATTTTGACATATTGCTGTATGCAATAGGCTTGCATATAGCGGCAATTGTTGTGTACAAGATTAAAGGTAAGCCTTTAGTAAAAGCAATGATTACTGGAGAAAAAGCATCAAAATCAAACGGTGTAAAAAGCTCCCTAACTAAGTCGCCTTGGCTCGCGTGGGCTATATTTGCAGGCTTACTAATTGTACTCGCATTTACTTGGGGGCAAGAGCCTTTACAGTACTTATTTGGATAAATTTAGCTTTAAAATAATCCTTAATTACTGGTTGTAAATCTCGGTTACATTCTTTTGTTTGATTGTTAGGGGGTGGGTACTTATAATTAGCACTTCCTTGGCAAGTGAATGGTTTGCAGTATTACTTGTTATTGGTGCTTCTTGTTTATTCATAATGAATAAACTATGTCACTCTTAAGGTGTAGCCGTGTTTATGCATACGTCGTTGGCCTGCGGGGAATGGTCAACAATTGGTTGCTTAAATCATCACACTCAATTATTTATTGGTGATGTGGTGAAAGTAACTTTTTATGACATGCAATGAGAGCTAATTAGCTTATCGTTTGATTTTAAAATTACTTCATTTGAACAAGGGGAACCTCACGCTTGGCCGCGTTTGATAGCAGAATACATTAATGTTCACATTCCTTTGGTTAGTGCAGGAAAAATGACTGAACACGGTTTAGTAGTCGCTTATCGGAATAATAAAATCTTTGCATTGCAAAGTAGCGGTATATGCAAAGCGCATATTGATTTTCATTGTATTGCAAAATGCGACGATCATGACGTGAGTACTCAAAGCTTGTATGAGTATGTTTACCCTGAGCATAGTGAACGCTATAACGCAGGTACTAAGGTGTTACAGCCTAAAGATGGTTGCATATATCAATGTAGGCCTTGGCCTTTTAACGAGTTTTGTCGAAAAGCAAAGGATACACATTCAATATTTGAACCAGGGATAGGTAAAAGTTGGGCTATGGCTTGGCTGCAATTATAAATTAGTTAATTACATGTTTCTTCCCATAGGTATTACAGGTTTAGGAATAAATCGGTTGCCTTTAAGCCCACTCAACTATTGAGTGGGCTTTTTTATTTTTATGATAAACTGCGAGCATTATTACTTCTTTAATTTGGTTTATTTGTGCCTAGTTCAGACTACTCCTTAAGCTTGCTGCCTCATTTCCCTGTTGCTGAAAAGCAGCCCCACATATTAACTACACATAATAAAAAAAGAACCGACCATTACTATTGGATGCGTGATGATGAGCGCAAAAATGAAAAAGTACTCGCACATTTACAAGCCGAAAATAACTATTGCGATGAGCAATTAGCATGTATTAAACCCTTGCAAAATACCTTATTCGAAGAGTTAAAAGCGCGTATTGTAAAAGACGACAATTCCGTGTCCGTCAAAGATGGAAAATACTGGTATCACTCTGAAGTGCGCGGTGACGATGAATATGCGCGTCATTATCGTAGCACAAGTATTAAAGCTGAAAATAAAGCCCTTTTGCTAGATGTAAACGAGCTTGCACAAGGTTTTGAATTTTTTGACCTTGGGGAAGTTGCATTAAGCCCTAATGAGCAGCTTATGGCATATTCACAAGATACTGAAGGTCGCCGTATTTATAACGTTCGTTTTAAAAATTTATCAACAGGCGAAATGCTCACTGATGAGCTTGAAAATACAGAAGGGCAAGTTGTTTGGGCAAACGACAATAAAACCGTTTTTTATGTTAAAAAAGATCTGCAAACTTTATTAGGGTATCAAGTATTTAGGCATGAGCTGGGAAGTGCGCAAAGCCAAGATGTGTTGGTGTATGAAGAGCAAGACAGCAGCTTTTTTATGGGACTGGGTAAAAGCCGAGATGAAGCGCTAATTATAATTGATTTGGCATCTACTGAGTCCAACGACACGTGGGTGCTTGATGCCAATAACCCGCAGGGTAATTTTAGTGCACTTATGCAAAGAGAAGAGGGTCATGAGTTTGATATCGATAAGTTAGGCGACACATTTTATATTGTCACCAACTGGCAAGCTAAGAATTTTAGATTGATGACTGCAACCGAGCAGACCATTGCTGATAAAACTCAGTGGCAAGAGCATACAGCCCACAGGGAACATGTATTACTTGAAGGCGTTGAGCTTTTTAATGATTTTTTAGTCCTCAGCGAACGAGAGCAAGGACAAGCACGTTTTGTTGTAGTAAATAAAGAAGGCAAGCGTATGGCGCTTGAGTTCGACGATCCTTGCTATTACGCTGCTGTTGCAATGAACCCAGAGCCCAATGTTAAAACGGCGCGCATTTATTACTCAAGCTTAACCACTCCAGGTTCTTTGTACGATGTTGACCTTATAACGGGTGAAAAAACATTGCTTAAACAGCAAAAGGTATTAGGTGACTTTAAAGCCTCAGATTATGAGTCTGAGCGGCTGATGATTACTTCGCGTGATGGCGTCAAAATACCTGCATCTGTTGTATACCGAAAAGATAGTTTTAAAAAAGATGGCACCAACCCGTTGTTTCAATATGGGTATGGGGCTTATGGTTACACCATTGATCCGAGCTTCTCTAGCACGTCGCTCAGCTTACTTGACCGTGGTTTTGTTTATGTCATTGCACATGTGCGTGGTTCCGAAATGCTAGGCCGCAATTGGTATGAGCAAGGTAAAAAAACACATAAACAAAATAGTTTTAGTGATTTTATCGACGTAACAAAAGCGCTGATTGAACAAAAATACTGTGATAGCAGCAAAGTATTTGCATCAGGCGGTAGTGCGGGTGGCTTGCTTATGGGCGCCGTGCTGAATCAAGCTCCACAGTTATATTGTGGTGTAGGGTGTCATGTGCCATTTTTAGATGTACTCACCACGATGTTGGACGAGAGTATTCCACTGACCACCAACGAGTACGATGAATGGGGAAACCCGAACGACCCACAGTTTTATAATGTAATAGAATCGTATTCGCCTTATGACAATATAAGCGCACAAAATTACCCTAATATATTAGTCACTACCGGCCTACATGACTCGCAAGTGCAGTACTGGGAGCCCATGAAGTGGGTTGCTAAAATGCGAGAATACAAAACAGATAATAATATATTGGTATTTAAAACCGATATGGACGCAGGTCATGGCGGCGCATCTGGACGCTTTAAAAGCTTGGAAGAAAAAGCACTTGAAATGGCATTTTTTATTGCGTTGGTTGAATGATACATTTTGTTAAATAAACAAAAAAGCCTCAGTGGTAGCTGAGGCTTTCAAAATCAGAATAACGTTTAGCTTAATCCAAGTAAGCTTTTAGCATCCAAACTAGTTTTTCTTGTTCAGAGATGTAGTCTCCCATTAATGATGCTGTACCTTCATCGCCTGCATCACCTGCTTGGTTTAAAATCTCACGTTGCTTTTTAATTAATGTACTGTAGCCCGCTAATATATTTTCTACGGCAGTAACACCATCACTTATGCCTTTTGCTTCTTTTATTTCACTTACTTCAAGGTAATCTGAAAATGCATGTAACGGCGCGCCATCGAGCGTTAAAATACGCTCTGCAATCTCGTCTACTTTCAAAAGTAACAGGTTATAAATTTCTTCAAACTTAACGTGTAATTCAAAAAAGTTACGGCCTTTGATGTTCCAGTGAAAACCACGAGCATTCATATATTGTATTTGGTAGCTGCTCAGTAGAGTATTAAGTGATTTTACAATGTCGTCGCTTTTTGCGCTGTTTAAACCAATTGCATTTACATGTGACATAACTTGCTCCTTAAGAACCGTTTGTTTGTTAACTTGAGTAAAGTATTACTTTTTTAGTTAGATTAGTAAAATTGTTTATATCTATAGAATTAATAGTTAAAACCTATTAAATGACTGGTACATAAGTTTTGTTTGCTCTATACAGACATGGGGTCTAATTATTAAAATTCACCTCAATTTTTTAAGGTGGTTTGTTGCGTAAAATATGATCTCAAACAAGCTTAGAAGGTGTTATTAAATTTGTTAATTTATTTTTTGATTTAGGTCAAAAATCACTCTTTTTGAAAGCGCATAATAATGGCGTTGAATTAATTAGGAGAGTGAACATGTATGCAAAAACAGGCAAACAAAATAAAGCAGAGTTAATTGTGGTATGTATTGCGCTGGTGGCATTTGTGCTTGGTTTAGTAGCTCATCTAGCGGGTGCAAGTATCGCTAACTCAGACGTGTTTGGTTATATAGCTGCGCCAATTCCGTTGGTGCTCGGGGTTATTGTTATACTAAGTTATAAAATAGCTGAGGCAGCAGAAGATTAACTGCCTTCGCCTAAACACTTTAAAATATAATCGACCACTTCACGTGAGTAAATCATACTGGTATGGCTTAAGTGAAACACTTTGTGTTCTGCCATACCTTTTAGTTTAGTTTCATCAAGAAGAACCGTGCCGTCTGACTTGCTACCCTTTACAATAAGAGGCATTAAGCCGATTGGTAGGTCGCCAGCAATACTATAAAGCTTTGCTTTAAATGGCCAGTTACCATTTTGTGTGAGTAAAAACTCAACGCTATTTTTTAAAAAAGCTTCAAACCCTTTTTGTTTCATTTTTTGTGCAATGTGACTGCCTTGATGCGGAGTACCAAGCGTTACTACTTTTGTAACGAATTGGCTCGCGTCTGAGTTAGCTTCTAAGTAAGCTCTAGCTACTAACCCACCCATAGAGTGGCATACTAAGGCTGTGGGCTCATTACCAATAAACTCATCTATTTGTTTAAAAATAGCATCACGATTTGGGTCAAGAGTATTGTATGTAAGGTTTAACACGTTAACGCCTGAGCTCTCTAACCTAGAGCAAAGGGGGCGCATAACAAAGCCAGACATATACAAGCCATGTAAAACAATAACGTGTTTAACTTTCATATAACCCCTAAAGCAACTGCAATTACATTAATTGCTGTGGTTTTATCTCAATATTTGTATTATCAGTGTTAACCCATACCTCACCATCTTGAATGGTAACTGTAAGCTGTATGTTGCGATCAACTAGGTCTGCAAGTGCCTGTGTTGCTGCATAGTCTAAACTAAAAATACTTAAATTTTTAAATTCGTACAATTTTGGTTGGTGTTTTTGCCACCATATAGCCTGGTTGTTTTCACCGTAGGTATAAAGGATAACTTTTTTAGATTTATTGCAGGCTTTTTTAAGGCGCTTTTCGTCAGGTAAGCCTAGCTCAATCCAAAGCTCTATTTCTTCACTGTAATTTACGTGCCACAGCTCTGGCTCGTCATCAGCACTTAGCCCTTTGGTAAACTCTAAACCATCACAATAGTTAAGTGCAAACGCGAGCAGGCGAATCATTAACCGCTGGTCAGTTTCCGATGGATGCTGAGCCAGAGTTAAACTTGTATCTTGATAAACATGGCGATCCATATCGCTAAGCGATAATTGTGCCTTCATAATGGTTGATTTAAGAGCCATAACAACTAATCTAAAAATATTTTCGCCAGTATAGCGCAATTAAATGAATTGCCAGTTAAAATAGCGTCTAAATATACGTTAGGAGTTAAAAATGGCTATCCAGTGGTTCCCTGGGCGCTTGTATTAACTTCCGCCCCACTCCGTAGAGATGCTTAAATCATATTAAAAACATGTGTTTAACCTGTTTTTATTCCGTATTTGTCCAGTCTAATCTTGTTGCTTCTACTATTTTTAGTACCCACGTTAGTACCCATGAGATTGTATTTTATATATACTAGCCTTAATTAGCATTGTGGAGCTTATTATGGCCAGAGCTGTAGTTCGTCTAACGGATAAAAAAATAAAATCAATTACTAGTACAGGCAAAGAGCAAACGCTTTCTGACGGTGGCGGTCTTCAACTGCGTGTTTTACCTAGCGGTACTAAATCTTGGCAATTTAAGTTTAAAGATCCAATAAGTAATAAATTTAATAAATTACCTTTAGGGCTTTATCCTGCACTATCACTTGCTAACGCACGTACTAAAACTATTGAGTACCAAGAATTATTGGCTCAAGGCATTAATCCAAAGGCACATGAACTAGCTAAAAAACAGGCCGAGAGCCGTAAAGCTGCGAATACTTTTTTAGCTGCCGCAGAACTTTGGTTTGAACGAAAACAGCCTACTGTGACACCTCATCACGCAGCTAGGGAATGGCGAACGCTTGAGATGTACATTTTCCCCAAGTTGAAAGATACGCCTTTAGAAAGCATTACAGCGATTGATACCATTGAAATTCTTAGGCCACTTGAGAGTGACGGTAAACACTCAACAATTAAGCGTATTTGCCAAAGCTTAAATCAAATCATGGATTACTCGGTAAATCATGGTTTTATCAATGCCAATCCACTAGCAAAAATTATAAAAGTATTTACTAAAAATACAGTAGAGCATATGGCTACTATTAAGCCTGACGAGCTGCCTGACTTTTTAACTGCTTTAAATAATTCTCAAACCATTCAAAATAAAACCAGGCTTTTAATCTTGTGGCAACTGCACACTATGACTCGCTCAAAGGAAGCCGCAGGCACTAAGTGGGCCGATATTAATATTGAAGATGCTGTATGGGTGATCCCAGCTGAAGAAATGAAGCGTAGAAGGTCCCATAGAGTACCTTTAACACCAGCTACCTTAGCAATACTTAATCAAATGAAACCACTCAGCGGTCACCATGAATATGTATTCCCGAGTGAGCGTAATGAAAAGAGCCATGCAAGTACCTATACGGTTAATGCAGCTATTAAACGTAGTTTAGGCTACAAAGGTAAGCTGGTAGCCCATGGCTTGCGCTCCGTTGCTTCTACAGCGCTTCATGAGAAAGGTTACGATAGCCTTTTGGTCGAAGCTTGCCTAGCCCACGCAGATGAAAACGAAACAAGAGCGGCATATAACCGCTCGGATTATTTAGAGCAACGCAGGCCAATAATGGGCTGGTGGAGTGAGTTTGTTGAGCAAGCTAATTTAAAGTAATAGAACCTAATCAAGCATTGCTTTGACTATTTCATTGAGGGCTTTTTTTTCAGTGGTATTCTGCTCTTTAGCGTAGTTGGTTAGCTTTTTCTGGTTGGCTTTATTTAAACCTAATAAGCTATTATTTCTTTGACGATGTATTTTTTGCTTATGCGCGTTGTATAAGTAGGCAATGAGATTTTTTTGAGTAGGTAAAAGATCTACTGATACGGGTAGCGTGCCATTAATTTCTAAAGAGTCGTCTAAAGCCGAAGGCTGATTAAGTTTTTCGGTAATGTAAGTAAACGTGCAATTAGGTAATAAGTTAACTCTAACAATACCAATAGTTTTAAATGCAACTAGGGATGTCGAGGGAGCAGTAATAGTGAGAAATCTGATATCTGTGCTGATTAACTTATCGAAATTTAATGTAATTAGAGGTGTAGAGGGCGTAGTAGTGAGCTGATTAATAGTAAAGTCGGCAGCATGAAATTTAATTTGATACTTACACCCTAGATCGGGAGCTGTTAAAAAGTACTCTGTAGGAAGAGATTTATTTGTTTTTAAATTCACACTCGTAGTGTTAGAAGGTTTGATTGTTTTGATATGATTAAAAAGCGGTTTATCAATATTTTCTACATAGCGATTTTTTAAGAGCTCCCAATTACCTATTAGTGCAATACATGACCAATATATTGTCTCGTTATCAATAGGCTTTATAAATTGAAACACATCTTTTTGCTTCGACGCCTCCTCTACTTTTTCTACTAGATAACGCCAAACCCAACTACATGTTTCCTCATCTTTCATGTCTAACCAGGGAAGTGGGCTTTTACCTATTACATATTGCGAATATGCGCATTTTAAGGCTAATAAATAGTTTTGCTTAAGTCCATCATGGGTCATTGCTGCGTCAAAAGTTTTTATTATCAGCGGATATGCCTCCTCAATGTTGCTTGCAAAATTTCTATAGTACTTATCTGGTAGAGCGGAATGAAACTGTGGGATAGGGTTAAGGTTTATGTAAAAAAGTACCCAAGATAGTTGTTTTGGGTTTTTAACTGATAGCCAATCAAAGCTCTCAATAGGTAGAACATTTGCAATGTAGTTCCCCATTATATTGCTTAATTGGTGTTTTGAACGTTCGCTTACGCCATTAATAAATTCACTTTCCCATCTTTGAATAATCTCACGAGCTTGTTCGATATTTGTAGGGAAGTACTCAACGCACAATAAATTATTGTGATGAATATAATTAACCAACCAATACAGCGTTCTTTCATCATTCTTGAATACTTCTAGCCATGACATTTTTGTAATTCCCTGTCAGATAAAACCTGTTTATAGCATAACTAAAATGTATTTAATAAGTAATTAATTCATAAAAAAATACATATATTTCGTAAAAAAAACGTAACATAATAAATCTTTTTTGGTACCAATTTAATAGCTCTCAGCTGTTTTTGGTGTGTGTTTTCTATGTTTTTATTTTTTACTCTATTACATGTCAGTTTTAAAAAGCAAATGTTAAGCTTTATAAGCAGATGAATTGATCCCACATCGGTACTACTTTTCTCTTTTTTCATTGAGTCAAATTCAACTAGGTAGCTTATGATTTTTTGATTCATACCACACAAACCTGATGGGGTGTTTTTCTGTATAGGTAATATATACACGGCACTACCTCTTCGAGCATATAAAGGAATAATGGATAAATAATTACTAAGGAGACACCTCTTATGTGACTAACCAAAATCAAGAGGAAAATAATGAATAAACGTCATCCAGTTAATAGGAACTTAGTGATAAATAAAGGAGGTTTCTACAAGAATATTCCTGTATGGAATAACGGAGACTTGATACAAAATTATTTAATATCTATTGAGCAGGTTTTAACTCAAAGCCTGAATGAGCACCCAAGGACTTTAGCTATTAGGTTCGATTTAAGGTTTCCAATTAGCTTTGGCATTATTGATCAAATTGCAAGTTTACAAACATCCCATATATCAAGCTTTTTTAAGAATCTAGATCTAGAAATACAGCGTGATATTAAAGGTAAAATTAAAAGAAATGGTAATGCCCACCACAGTAGTTTGAGATATATATGGGTTAAAGAGCAAGATAGCTCTTGCATGCCTCATTATCATGTCGCCATATTTCTGAATAAAGACACTTATTATGGTTTAGGTAGCTATCAAGGTAATGGTGATAATATGGCTTCTCGTATAATTAGGGCTTGGGCCAAGGCTATAGGGATTGAAACCTATGATGCAGGTAAGTGTGTAGAATTTCCTGATAATCATACATACAGGCTTAATAGAAACAGTGAAAACTTTGCAGAGGATTTTAAACAGCTATTTTTTAGAGTCAGTTATTTTGCAAAAGTTGATACAAAAGCTTTTGGTAGTAAAGATAATTACTTTGGTTGCAGTAGGAGGTAATCAACTTCCCATTAAGCTACTTAACAGTGTTTTGAGACCTTCAACTAGTTAAATAGACCTAGGCCCTTATGCGACAAGGGCTGGCAAGTTCTCAAAATACCATTATGAGAACTTAAAAAATAAACGGTGTTATTACACCTTAAAGAGTGCTCTATATGAGCACTCGTATTTAACTAATCAAACAAACTAGCAATGCCAGCAACTACTCCACCAGCTACCGCCAAAGGGATTGTAACTGGCGCAGACGCGACACCTGCACCAATTACTATTGCGCCAGATGTAAGCGCTCCAGCAGCTGCACCGGAGCTTATAGCCACAGCTGTTCTGCTTACGCTAGAGTCATTACTGCCAGTTATCTGTTTAGATAGCTCATTACCAACCAAGCCGCACGAAACAGCTTTATCTAAAGACATAATGCCTTCCTTTTAATTAAGTAAAACCAGCGCCAGAATGACGCTACTAAGGGTTATAGCTCTAGTTCTTCAAAGTCTTTGTCTATTTCCTCCTGTGTTATGCCTATATAACGAAGTGTGGTTGCTTCGGAGCTATGGCGAAGCATTTTCATTACTCGGGCGATGTCGTGGGTTTTCTGATACAAGTGATAACCGCGTGTTTTACGCATTGAGTGAGTACCTAAATGAATGTTTAGTTCTTCACCAACTAGCGCAAATGCTTTTGTAACCGCTCTACGAGATAGCGGTTTAGGCTTTGAGTTAATTGCTTGTTGATTTCGGTATGATTGAAATAAGTAGATGTGGTGTGGATGAGTAAGCTTAATTTCGTTGATTAAGGTAAGTGCCTTATCATTTAGCTTTATTTCAGCTAATTTCGAGGTCTTTGACTCGTAAATAATTAACCTATCGTTATTTATGTCAGTGAACTTCACTGCAAGTAAGTCAGATATTCTAAGCGCGAGATTTAAGCCAATGTTCCATATTTGGCTCATTTGTCTTGAGCAACGCTTTTCTAGTAAATAGCTAACGAGCCTTACTGTATCAAGATTTTTAACTGCTTGTACTTCAGCCATAAAACCTCCCTTTATTCAGTTGTAACCGTAACCTGATAACAACCTGTGTTGTAGTAATCAACAAAGTTCGAAATAAACAAAGCTAACAGCTCTTTACCTTCCCTAGCATTTAACCAACCAGCTAAAAAGTGATAAACCTGCTTAATACTAAAGCACACATCAATTTCTTTTATCAGTTCAGGGGTATGACGGCCCTGATACGAAAAGTCAGTAATATAAACAAGCTGCCAGCTGGTGGCCTGCTTTTCTAACCTAACCTCTACAGGGTGAAAGCCTCCAGCTTCAGGACTGTAATCTGGATCTCTAAAGTTTATAGTAACCGCCTTTGTCCCACCTACAGAATCACCTCTCTCAATAACTGCACTTACAATCACATCAATAAAAGAGTCAGGCACTTTTAAGCCTGGTACTTGCTCTATTTGTAACGCCATATCTAACTCCTTTTAAATTAAGCCATGCTCAGCAAATGAATACGTGCTTTCGCCAATAATGATGTGATCAAGCACAGATACATCAATTAGATTAAGTGCCTGCTGTAATTTGGTAGTAATAAGCTTGTCTGCTTGAGAGGGCGTAGTAACGCCCGAAGGGTGGTTATGCGCCAATATAACGGACGCAGCATTAAGCTCTAGCACCTCTTTAACGACTTCTCTAGGGTAAACGCTGGCAGCGTTAATAGTGCCTCTAAATAGCTCTTTAAACTCCAGTATGCGGTTTTGGCTATCTAAAAACAGTACGGCAAATACTTCATGTTCATGTATCGCTAATTTATGTTTTAAGTACTCTTCACAATCATTAGGGCTATTTAAAACGCCATCTCTAAACTGCTTCTTAGCGATTATGTATGCAGCTGCTTCAAGTATTTGCTCATCATTTACGGGGTGTTTAAATTCATATAACGATTTTTGACCTTGCATTGTAAATTCCTCTTAAGTGGTTCATGCAAGTAAGTGATGTATGTGTGTAAGTTTTTTGTTTGAGGGCATAAAAAAATACTGACCCCGGAAAGGTTATGTACTAATAACCAACCGGAGAAATTCCATGCGTTTAATCAAATTAAAAGAAGTAATCGAAAAAACATCACTAGGCCGCTCAACAATTTATGAGTTTATGACTGATGGCAGATTCCCAAAGCAAGTATCGTTGGGTGCAAAATCTGTAGCCTGGCTTGAGTCAGAAGTTGATGATTGGATAATGGATAGATTAGGGGAAAGGGAATAGGCTTATGTAGTCACTTCATCATTTTATGATTAAGTAAACTGTTACTTGTATTAAGAGCCTTAGCAGTTCAATTATTAATAAATGGAGGGGTAGGCATGGCCTACCCCTCCATTTGATCTAATATTTAAATATGGAGTTTAGAAGCTTAAATACGGCCCTGTTCCTCAAGCCACCACTTAGGTGCCCAACTGGTACTACCTTTAAATAATTCCTCATTTTCATTAAAAGTATAAAATTGTTTTAATTTTTCAAGGGTGGGTGATTCATCTCTTTCATTATTCGAATTCTGATGTCTACGAAGCCAAAGTCCAAAGTAATCAGTAAATTTAGGGTGTTCAGCAATTTGGTACCTACAGTTATCCATCAAAGATCTGAAGTAATGGCTCATTGCCAACAATAAATAGCCGAAATCTTTGAGTTGTGGCTCTGTTCTTTCTAAAAAAGAATAACCATATTCCTTCAGTGTTTCTTTATCAATTTTTTGTCGAGTTAATTGTTCAACGTCTTCTAGCGGTGATTCTTTATCTATAGGGTAAAGTAGTAAATTCCAAAACTTATTTATTAGCACACCTTTTTTCTCATTAACTACACATTCTTCAAGTAATAAGTTAATAATCTCAGAGTCTCTATCCAGTAAGCAAATACTAGATGCAGCGCTTTGACTGAAAGACTCAGTATGCTGCAACGAATTAGCTTGTCGCATTAAATCGTGATAATTACGATAGCCTAAATCCCGCGAGCACTCTTCTAAGCATTGTGAGTGTGTTTTTACTGGGTTTTGTTTATATAGTTTTTTTGCACGTTTTTTAACGTGTGCAATTAAATTTGAATTTGTACCTGACATGACGTTCTCCTCAAAGCCATTGAACAAAGTGCACCCCTCACCAAAAACAATGACGAAAAAAACGTTAAATTTGAATAGTTAGGTTCTCCTGAGGAGATTTCCCTTTGGGGTGGGGAGGCGCCCTTTTAAGCACCACAAATATGATGTCTTAAAATAATAGGTGCTGTCAACAGCGATATTTCATAAGTAACCAATAACGTTACAAATAATATTTAATTTTGGTGTGTATAAGTTCGGCTGTTAGTAAGGGATAGCTAATATATTTACTTAGGAGTGTTCAACTCATTAAGTTTGTTTTACTCTGTCAGTAATAAGGGATTGTTTAGCGTTAGATTGAGTCAGTACAGCTTGATATGGATATGAGCAACATACCATGCCACTGTATTTATTAAGCTTCCATCAACTACTATGCTCATTAATGTATAATTTAGCCTAGAAATCCTCAGCTTATAGCAAGTTAAATACAACGAGATTTAATAATGGAAAAAATAACGCTCTCACAGCTAGAGCAGTACCTCTCAAAGGCAGCCTGGATCTTAAAAGGGCCAGTAGATGCCTCCGACTTTAAAGTATACATATTCCCGCTACTTTTCTTTAAGCGTATATCTGATGTGTATGACGAGGAGTACCGCCTAGCGCTTGAAGAGTCAGATGGCGATGAAGACTACGCAGCACTGCCAGAAATGCACCGCTTTGAAATCCCGCAAGGCTGCCACTGGCAAGATATTCGTGAAACAACCACTAACGTAGGTGCAGCGATTGAAAGCGCTTTACGTGGTATAGAGCAAGCCAACCAAGAATACCTTTACGGTATATTTGGGGATGCACAGTGGAGCAATAAAAATAAGTTGTCTGATGCCTTACTCATTGACTTAGTTGAACACTTTTCACAATACATATTAGGTAATCAAAACGTTGACCCTGATATGCTAGGTAATGCCTACGAATACCTTATAAAACACTTTGCCGATCTAACTAACAAAAAAGCCGGTGAATTTTATACGCCTCGCTCAGTGGTGCATTTACTCGGAATGATTTTAGACCCACACGAAGGCGAAACTGTTTACGACCCAGCATGTGGTACGGGCGGCATGTTACTTGAGTGTGTCGATAACCTAAAGCACAATAATGAAGACTACCGAACGTTAAAACTTTACGGCCAAGAAAAAAACCTAACGTCTAGCTCTATTGCCCGTATGAACATGTTTTTACATGGCATAGAAGACTTTGAAATATTACGTGGCGATACACTGCGTAACCCGGCTTTTTTTGAAGCCGATGGTCTTAAAACCTTTGATTGTGTAATAGCCAACCCACCGTTCTCATTAAAGGATTGGGGCGCTGAAAATTGGGCTAATGACCCTTATGGCCGTAACATAGCCGGTGTACCACCAAAAGGAAATGGTGACATGGCGTGGGTGCAGCACATGGTTAAATCTATGAACAGCACCGGCCGTATGACTGTAGTACTACCTCATGGCGCATTATTCAGAAAAGCCGCTGAAGGCCAAATCCGTAAGCAACTGCTAGAGCAAGACATGCTTGAAGCGGTTATCGGTTTAGGACCTAACGTATTTTACGGCACGCAACTAGCAGCCTGTGTCATGGTGTTTAAGCAAAATAAACCAGCCGATAAAAAAGGCAAAGTACTGTTCATAGATGCTTCAGACCAAATTCGTATAGGCCGTGCGCAAAACTTCCTAGAACCTAACCACGTTCAACAAATTTACGACTGGTATCACAACTATCAAGATGTAGAAAACTACGTAAAAGTAGCATCAATGGACGAGTTAAAAGAAAACGACTTTAACTTAAATATACCACTCTACGTTGAAAAAATAATTGAAGACAACCTGCCATCAGTAGAAGAAGCAATGGCCGATTTAAAACAAGCCTGGCAAGCAAGCCTTGAGGCAGAAGATAAATTTAAACAAGTTCTAGCGAGGTTTTTGTAGTGAAAGAATTACAAACCTTGGAAGACATTTTTAATAAAAAGTTATTTCGAATTCCTGATTACCAACGAGGTTATGCTTGGGGTAAAAAGCAACTTGTAGAGTTTTGGGAGGATCTAATTAGTTTAGATAAGCGGCGTTCTCATTACACAGGTGTTTTGTCTATAAAGGAAGTGCCAGAGTCAACTACCTCAAAATGGAATGATGAACAGTGGCTTATTAAAAGGTATAAACCTTATTTTGTTGTTGATGGTCAGCAACGGCTTACAACAGTATCTATTTTTTTGCAGTGTTTAGTCGAGGCTGTTAAATCTCACCCAAGTAATGACGGTATTTCTGAGGAAGATATTTTTCTTGGTGATGATACGCTTAGCGAAGTAATAAAAAATTACATAGTCATCACAGAGCCAAAGCACCGTATCACTAAAACTTATAAATTTGGTTATGAGGCTAATAACCCTTCATTTGAGTTTTTACGTTATCGAATCTTTAACGAACAAAGTCCAGGAACACTTACAGAAACGTTCTACACGCTTAACTTAGAAAATGCGAAGGTGTTTTTTACTGAAAATATCAACAAGTACGTGATTAGTAACGGTATAGACTCTCTTTCCGATATCTACGAAAAGCTAACTCAAAAGTTTTTATTTAACCTTTATGAGATTGATGACAACTTTGATGTTTTTGTAGCTTTTGAAACCATGAATAATCGTGGCAAAAAGCTATCTGATTTAGAACTATTAAAAAATCGGCTTATATACCTAACTACTCTTTATACCCCTGAAGAGGTTAAAGAAGACGTAAAAGAGACAATACGTAAAAAAATCAACGATACTTGGGGTGAAATATATAATCAACTTGGTCGAAACAAAAAAGCACCATTAAACGACGATGACTTCCTGCGTGCTCATTGGGTAATGTATTTCAAATATAGTCGAGTTAAAGGTAATGACTATATTAGGTTTTTGTTAGATGATTTTTTCTCACCAAAAAGTGTGTTTGAAAAGCTTGATGTATCAACACAACAAATCAATGTTGTTGAAGAGTTGGTTGACGATACTGACCTCGATGATGATGATTCATTTGAGGAGTTTGGCCCTGAAACAACAAAGAAAGCCAAGCTTTCTTTAAAAGATATTAGTGATTACGTTGATAGCTTAAAATCAGCTGCTAAATATTGGTATGCCGCATTTTTCCCCAATTCATCAGAGGTATTATCACCTCAAGAACAGATAATAATGGATAAAATAAACCGAGTTAAAATCGGTTATTTTCGACCTCTTATTATGGCTTTATTTTTAAGAACAGAAAAAGGCGACCTACAAAGACTGCAAATATTAAATGCGATTGAGCGATTCATTTTTGTAGCTTTCAGATTATGCCGAGCACAATCTAACTATCGCAGTAGTTCATATTACCGTTTAGCTAGAACGCTATACACCTCAAAAAATGTCTCTGAAACACTGGTAAATATTAATAGTGAACTCACTCAAGATTTAGCCTGGACGTTAGAAGAGGACGGCACATTTAAAACTAGCCATTTTGAAACGTTTATTAATAAAAAGTTCGGTCCTAATGGGGAGGGCTTTTACGCTTGGAGTGATTTACGTTACTTCTTATTTGAGTATGAAGAAGAGTTAAAAAAATCACGCGGCGTAGCTAAGTTTGACTGGAAAAACTTTATTACCCATGAGAAAGACAAAATCTCTATAGAACATATATTTCCACAAACACCAAAGAGCGATTATTGGTTAACACGTTTTGGACACTTTACAGGTGAACAAAAGCGTTTTCTAAAAGGCTCCTTAGGTAATTTGTTACCACTTTCATTGAGTGTGAATATTAAACTGCAAAATGATGATTTCCCGGATAAAAAAGACACCAAAAAAGATGAAAATGGCCAAGTAATTCGTAGCGGTTACAATAACGGTTCTTACTCTGAATTAGAAGTTGCCGACTTGGGAAAAGATGATGAGTGGACGCCTGAAAAAATTAAAGATAGGGGTCTAGCATTATTAAGGTTTATGGAAGCCCGTTGGCACCTCAATATGGGTAGCGAAAGCAAAAAATTATCATTGTTACACTTATCCTTTTTAGATGAATCACCAGTGACTAGTGCAGCAGAAGAAAGCGCACTAGAAGAGGAACCATCAGCATGATGACCCAACAAGAATTAGAAAAATACCTTTGGGGCGCAGCTACAGCACTCAGAGGAACAATAGATGCCGGTGACTACAAGCAGTACATATTCCCGCTTATGTTCTTTAAACGTATATCAGATGTATACGATGAAGAGTTTGAAAACGCACTAGCAGAAAGTGATGGCGATTTAGAGTATGCAGCCTTTGCTGAAAACCATAACTTTTTAATCCCTGAAGGCGCGCACTGGAACGATGTACGCGAAACCACTACTAACATTGGCTTAGCACTACAAAATGCCATGCGTGCCATTGAAAAGGCCAACCCCGATACTCTAGATGGTATTTTTGGCGATGCCAGCTGGACCAATAAAGACCGGCTAACCGATGCCATGCTCACTAACCTTATTGAGCACTACTCACAGCACACCCTTAACTTAAAAAATGTACCAGACGACAAGCTAGGTAATGCCTACGAGTACTTAATTAAAGAATTTGCTGACGATAGCGGCCATACCGCAGCAGAGTTTTACACCAACCGTACCGTGGTTAAATTAATGACTATGATAATGGACCCTAAACCGGGCGAGTCTGTATACGACCCGACCTGTGGCTCGGGTGGTTTATTACTTAACTGTGCCTTGCACCTGAAAGATGAAGGCAAAGAATACCGCACCCTTAAATTATACGGCCAAGAGATTAACCTATTAACCTCAGCCATTGCTCGTATGAACATGTTTATGCACGGCATTGAAGAGTTCGATATTGTTCGTGGTAATACCTTGAGTAATCCAGGCTTGCTTGAAAATGACGAGCTAAAAAAATTCAATGTTATTCTCGCTAACCCACCGTATTCAATAAAGTCATGGGATCGCAAAGCCTTTGAAAGTGATCCTTATGGACGTAACTTGTGGGGCACACCTCCACAAGGTTGTGCAGACTACGCTTTTGAACAACATATCCATAAAAGCATGGATGAAAAAAACGGGCGTTGCGTTCAACTTTGGCCTCACGGCATTCTTTTTAGAGATAATGAAAAGAAAATGCGTAAGGAAATGATGTCGACTGACACGGTGGAATGTGTAATAGCGTTGGGAAAAAACCTCTTTTATAACTCTTCAATGGAGTCAGCTTTATTAATCAGGCGTACCAATAAAAGTGAAAAAACTAAAGGAAAAGTACTTTTTATCAATGCTTTCAATGAGGTCAAAGATGAAAAGACTATCGCATACCTACTTGATGAACACATTGAGAAAATTTTTAATGCATATACAAAGTTTGAAGATATTGAAGGCTTTGCACGCCTTGTTGATGTTGAAGAGATTATGAAAAAGGATGGCTCACTCCTTGTTACCAACTATGTAAAATCGTCTCGTTTAGTTGAAAATAAAGTTGTTTCAGTTGAAGGCTCTTTTGATGCTTGGGAAAAAAGTTCAGAAAATTTAACAAGTAGTATAAATTCATTATTCAAGGTATTGGCTTAAACGGTATGAAATTTAAAATTGATAAAGCAGATTGGAAGCTCGTTAAGCTATGTGATGTGGTTACCAAAAAAGAAGAAAATGACAAAGAGAATGCTAAAAATATGTTTGACAGATTTTTAAAAGTTGAACATATGGATGCTGAGTCTTTACATATAAAAAGATGGGCAAGTCAGGAAGCTGGTGATGAAATAAATCCAACTTTTTATAAGGTTTTTCGTAAAGGTCAGATGCTTTTTCCTACTCGCAACCCTCACTTGAGAAGAGCAGCTCTTGCATCATTCGATGGGGTTTGTGGTGAAAAGACTCTTACTCTTGAATCAATTGAAGAAATGATTCTACCTGAATTCCTCCCTTTTCTTTTTCACAGTGATAGCTTTTATGATCATACAACATCAGCAATCGTTGGATCAACAAACCCCCACTGTAGATGGCGTGATGTAGCCAACTACGAATTCCTCATTCCCCCAAAAGGTCAGCAAGCCGAATTGTCAAAACTACTTTGGTCAATGGATGAGGTGATTGAGAAAGAGTTGGCTGTGTTGGAGAAAGTAGAAACATTATTCTTATCAACATCAAAGAAAATCTTCAAAGAAGATGGTGGTGATAAAAAGCAACTTAAAGATATAGCAGAAATAATTATGGGGCAATCACCTGCCGGGAATACCTATAACGAAAGCGGTGAAGGCATTCCATTCCTCCAAGGAAATGCGGAGTTTGGTGCGTTGTATCCTTCTTTTATTAAGTATACAACAGCCCCAAAGAAGATGGCTCCCAAAGATTCAATCCTATTTTCAGTAAGAGCCCCTGTTGGTGACTTGAACATAGCAGACCAAGAATATTGTATTGGAAGAGGTTTAGCAGCAATTGTTATTGATGATCCCAATCTTCGAAAGTTCATATACAATTTCCTAAAGTTTGAAAAATCAGAGTTAGAAAGAAATAGTACTGGCTCAACTTTTAAGTCTGTAAACAAAGATGTTCTATCTTCTTTAACAGTGGCTGTTTCAAAGGATGCTGAATTGAATGTTTCAATAGATAAAATCAATTCAATTACAAAATCTATTGATTATTCATTAAATAAAATTGATTCATCCAAAACTTTGCAAAAATCAATAATTAATCAGGTGTTTTAGGTATGGGATTTACCGAATTAAATAGTGTGGAGCACTACATCATCCATCAAATGACGGGCGTTAACTTAAACGATTCTCAAGAGAGTAACCAAGTTAACGAACCTCATGCTCAATATGGCCTGCAATGGCAATTCCAATCACCAGAGCAATTAGGCCGTGGTGTGAACGAGGTGTTAGTTGAGTCTGAATTAGTTAAAGCGTTAATTCGTCTTAACCCAGAGATTGAAGCTAATCCTAATTTGGCTGATGAAGTAATACATAAACTCCGTGCTATTTTAATTTCGGTAAACCAAATTGGCTTGGTAAAAGCCAATGAAGAGTTTTTCGCTTGGATGACAGGCGAAAAAACCATGCCCTTTGGTGAAAATAATCGCCATGTACCGGTTAAGTTAATCGACTTTGATGACTTAACCCGTAACGATTATGTTGTGACTAACCAGTTTCGTATTCACCACAGAGAAACCAAAATACCTGATGTGGTATTACTAATTAACGGTATTCCGGTAGTGGTGGGTGAAGCAAAAACACCTATTCGCCCATCAGTAACTTGGTTAGACGGTGCGCATGAAGTACACAGCATTTATGAAAATGCTGTACCGCAATTGTTTGTACCTAATATTTTATCGTTTGCTACCGAAGGGCGTGAGCTGTTTTATGGTGCAATACGTTGCCCATTAGAGTTTTGGGCCCCTTGGCGTGTTGAAGATGCACAGTTAACCCGTGCTGTTGGTTTATCGGGTGTCGGAGCTGAGCTAACCGATTTATTAAGCCCTGAGCGCTTGCTCGATATAATGCGTAACTTCTCGCTGTTTACTACTAACAAAAAGAAACAGCGCATTAAAGTAATACCGCGATTTCAGCAATATGAAGGCGCTAATAAAATTGTTCAGCGTGTGATTGAGGGTAAAGTTAAAAAGGGATTAATTTGGCACTTTCAAGGCTCAGGTAAATCATTATTAATGGTGTTTGCCGCACAAAAGCTTCGCCGTGCTGCACAGCTTAAAAGCCCAACCGTTATTGTGCTGGTTGATAGAACCGATTTAGATACTCAAATTAGCGGCACCTTTAATGCAGCTGATGTGGCCAATGTTGAATCAACCGATAGCATTAAAGAACTGCAACAAATGCTAGAGCGCGATACCCGTAAGATTATTATTTCAATGATCCATAAGTTCCGCGATGCCAAGCCTAACATGAATGAGCGTGAAAACATTATTGTATTAGTCGATGAGGCGCACAGAACCCAAGAAGGTGATTTAGGCCGCCAAATGCGCGCCGCTTTACCTAATGCCTTTTTATTTGGTTTAACCGGGACACCAGTAAATAAAGCCGATAAAAATACCTTTTGGGCATTTGGTGCTGAAGAAGACAAAGGCGGCTATATGAGCCGTTATACCTTCCACGACTCTATTCGTGATGAAGCAACCTTACCACTGCATTTTGAACCACGTTTGGTAGATGTGCATGTTGATAAAGAAGCACTCGATAAAGCCTTTAAAGACTTTAAAGAAAGCGCTGCGTTAACAGACGAAGAAGCCGATGCGCTTAATCAAAAATCTGCAAAAATGTCAGCGTTTTTAAAATCCCCTGAGCGTGTAGAAAAAATAGTTGAAGACATTGCCATTCACTTTATGGATAAAGTGGAGCCTCATGGTTTTAAAGCCATGATAGTTACACCAGACCGTTATGCCTGTGTGCAATATAAAGAAGAACTCGATAAACACTTTGATGAAGCGGCCAGCAAGGTGGTTATATCCACCAGCGCAAACGATGACTATGAGTTTAAGCAAAAGTGGGGCGTAGATAAAAGCCAGCAAGAAAAGCTGGTGGATGAATTTAACGATGCAAAATCAGAGCTTAAATTTATTATTGTTACCGCAAAGCTGCTAACCGGGTTTGATGCACCTATATGCCAAACCATGTATTTAGATAAGTCGATTAAAGACCACACCTTATTACAGGCGATATGTCGTACTAACCGTTTATACCCCAATAAAACCTTTGGCTGTATTGTTGACTACTTTGGCGTGTTTGACGATGCCGCAAAAGCACTAGAATTTGACGAAGAAAGCGTACAGCAAGTTATCTCTAACTTAAGTGAGTTACGTGCCAAGCTGCCACCAGCGATGGCAGATTCCCTAGCCCACTTTGCTGGCGTAGATAGAACCATTGAGGGTTTTGAAGGCCTAGAGGTTGCACAGAACGCCATTAGTACAGATGATAAAAAAGATGCCTTTGCACTGGATTTTAAATACTTAGCCAAGCTGTGGGAGTCGCTTTCACCCGATAGCGTACTTGATGAATACAACGAAGATTACAAATGGCTAGCCCAGGTTTATGAGTCGGTAAAACCAGCCTCAGATAACATTGGTAAGTTGTTATGGCTAACGCTAGGCGCACAAACAACCCAGCTCATACACGACAACGTGCATGTAGGTAACGTTCACAACCTAGAAGAGTTTGTGCTAGATGCTGACGTTATCGAAAACATATTTAATAACCCAGACCCACGTAAAACAAAACAGCTTGAGAAAGAGCTCGCAAAGCGTTTTAAAGACCGTGGCGACTTACCTGTATTTAAATCGTTAAGTGAACGACTAGAAGCCCTGCGCGACAAAGCCGAAAAAGGCTTAATAGCCTCAATCGACTTTGTAAAAGAGCTTTGTAAAATAGCCAAAGAAACCGTTCAGGCAGAAAAAGAACTAGACGACGAACTACAAGAAAAAACACCCAAAGCTGCATTAACAGACCTGTTTTTAGAGCTTAAAGACGACCAAACTCCAGCGGTAGTAGAGCGCATAGTAACCGACATAGACGCCATTGTACGTGTTGTGCGCTTCCCAGGCTGGCAAGGCACCACCGGCGGCGAACGCGAAGTACAAAAGTCACTACGCAAGGCACTACTTAAATACAAACTCCACACAGATCAAATACTGTTTGATAGGGCTTATGGGTACATAAAGGAATATTATTGATGGCAATTATTTTAGGGACAGGGTATGCAAGTTTTAGATGATATCTGGTCTACGATAAAAGGTAATGCAAAGACCAGAATCAAAGATCCCATAGCAGGAACGTTTATTGTTTCATGGTGTTTTTGTAACTGGGATAAATTAGCGCTTTTGTTTTGGGGTAAAGGTGATTTAGAGAAAAGAGTAAGTGCTTTAGTTGAAAGTATGTCTGTGTTGTCAAATCCAAGTCTATTAAAACAAGATTTAGATTTATTACTAATACCGACAGTACTAACTATAGGCTACTTATTTATACTTCCTTGGGCTTCTTTATGGGTGAAAGAAAAGCAAAAAAAGACAGCTGTTTTGCAGCATTCACATGCTGTTGATTTAGATATCGAACATACTAAAAAGCAATGGGAGCTTAATAAAGAAAGGCTTAGAACAAACCCTGAAAAAGACTTTTTAGCACAAGATGTAGCGTTAGATATTCAAAAAGAAAAAGATAGGGTAGAGCGAAGAAATAAAATTCGAGATTACATTGATAAGAAAGTTGAAGCAGCTACAGCAATAGCTGATAAAGCTAAAGCAGATGCTGAAGCTGAACAAATTAGTTTAGAGAAAAAGCGTTTAGAGCTAGAAGAAAAGCAACGCAAAGCAACCAAAGAAAAGCAACGGTATGAAGAGCAGTCTGCAATTCATAGTGCAACTATGGCTTCGCATCGGTTTCCCGCTGTTTTTTACTTTATGGATTTGCTGTCTAACTCTTTAAAAGAGGATGAGGTTACACTTACAGCATCAGGGCTTGCCTCATGTGTTGCAGCTGTTTTTGGCTATGAAATAGCTGATGACCTTATAAATGACAAAGATTTTAATAATGAGAATCTGAGTAAACTTAAATATATCATTTTAGATAACGATTTAGCTAAAAAGTTAGATGATATATGTGAACTAGAAGATTCAGAGAATGAAAACTTAAGTCCGGATTTAATATTTGAGCATATTCAAATGTTATTTGAGAACCTGCCTTTTAAGCTTGTATCAGAGGACTCATTAGCTGAGGAAATATCTGAAAGAGTTAATGAAGATTCATATAGCTTATTAATGGAAGAAGGACTTTCAGGAGCTATGGCTGAAACAGATACCATTTTTGATGAAATTGAGTTATCAGTTGATGTTTATAATTTTAATACAAGCTTTGATGTAAAATTAAGTGGCTATGCGAGTGGCTCTCACAGAAGGGAGTCAGATGTTCCGGGAAGGGATATAACTGTAAGTGTTGAGGCCAAATGCCAGCCTGTTATGGGCTATTTGGGCTTACAAGATTATGAGCTAACAGTTAGCGGTGAACCAAGGGATTACGACTAGGTTTTTAGTTGTTATTTACGTTTGCATTGATTTCATGTTGGAATTTAAGCGAGTTAAAGAATTTTGAGGTATAAGGATTTCATGACAGTATCAGTATCTCATATAACGCACATTGATAACCTGGCTAGCATTTTAGGGCAAGGTTGCTTATGGTCTGACGCTAAACGTATTGAGCTTGGTTTAGTTAACCAAAATATTGGCTATAACCATATTAAGCAACGCCGTTTAGTTCGCCCTGTAAAAGTGGCTGCGGGTGGTACGATTGGCCAGTATGTGCCGTTTAATTTTTGCCCGCGTTCCGTCATGTTGTATGTGATTCATTGTGGGCATGATGATTTTGGCGGTGGGCAGGATAAGGTATTACACTTAATTAGTGACACAGAAACTGTGCGCTTGAGAAACCAGCATTGCTTTTTTACTGATATTCATGCTGATTTAGACTATGCAGAGCAAATTGATGATTTTACACGTATTAATGAGTTGGATATTAAACGTATTATTAATGAACGCTATTGGCAGGACTTTAAAGAAGAAAAACAAGCTGAGTTTTTAGCGTTTGAATCTGTACAATGGGCAGCTATTCGCCAAATAGGCGTAAAAACACAAGATGTTGCTAATGAAGTAAATATACTACTTCAAAATGCGCAGCATAAACCTGAGGTCGTAGTTAGGCCGCGGTGGTACTACTGAGGTTAAGATGATTACTTATCAAACTGGCAATATTTTACATGATCAAGCTGATGCTATTATTAACACAGTTAATACTGTAGGGGTAATGGGTAAAGGGCTTGCTTTGCAATTTAAAAAGGCCTTTCCTGATAATTTTAAGGTATACAAAAAAGCCTGTGATGATAAAGAGCTGGTAACGGGAGAAGTGCTAACTGTTGAGCTTAATTCTATTAATGCACCATTTTACATTATTAACTTTCCTACTAAAGCGCACTGGAAAGGTAGTTCTAAGCTTGAGTATATAGAGCAAGGGCTGAATAGCCTAAAAGCTGAAGTAAAGCGATTAGGGCTTAAATCAGTCGCCTTACCAGCACTGGGAAGCGGCTTAGGGGGCCTAGATTGGAATGCTGTTGATTCACTTATACAAAGCTCTTTAAGTGAATTACCAGATGTTGAATGGCGTGTATACCCGCCACAAAATGCACCAACGGCCCAGGCTATGCCTAATAAAACTAAAAGACCCGATATGACACTCGGTAGAGCTGCCGTTTTAGGTTTGATAGAACGTTATACCTCTACAGGGTTTGGTTATCGCTTATCGCTATTAGAAGTGCAAAAGCTTGTGTATTTTTTAACGGCAGCGGGTGAACCTTTAAACAAGGTGATATTTCAAAAGCACCATTATGGCCCTTATGCCGATGTACTTCGCCATGTGTTAGATAAAATGGAAGGCCACTTTATTACTGGTTATGCAGATGGCATAAATAAGCCAGATACGCCAATAGAGCTTAAAGATGATGCTGCTATTGAGGCGCTAAACTATTTGCAAGCATGCCCAGATACAAAACAACGGTTTGATAAAGTAGCCAGGCTAATAGAAGGCTTTGAGTCGCAAAACGGTATGGAGTTACTTTCAACTGTACATTGGGTTGCCACTAATGAGTTAGAAGGCAATAACATTACTGATGAAGAGCTTATTAATACAGTACATAGCTGGAATACTAGAAAATCGCAAATGAAGCCCGCTCATATTCTTGCTGCTTGGAACAAGTTAAAACAAGAAGACTGGCTAAATTTAAAAGCACAAACAGCTTAAGACTATTTTAAAGGGAAGCGTATAGCTTCTCTTTTATGCAGTGCTTTTGGCTAGGCTTTGAATATCAGATTAACTTACTTAGGTTACCCTTCGAAACACTTATTGAAAATTGAAATAGGCCCTGAGTGTTTAGACGAGTTTGCACTTAATAATGTTAGTTACCATGTTTGGTCTTACTGGAGAGGACTGTTTTCTGATTCAGTTGTTACTTGTGGCTTAGCCTGATCTGAGTTAATAAGTAGTCATAGTTTTTAAATTAACTATCTTTAATATAAATTCAAGGATGAAAATGAAGTCTGTTTTTAATACTGTCGATATTTTGTTTGGGCATTTTGCTCGTGGTTTTATAATTGTTTTTCTTTATTTGGCCTTAAGCTTAATCGCTGCTTTTAACTTGATATCTATTCCTCTTTATTTTTTTGAGTATGATGCCGGCTTATCTGATTTAGATCTGAGTGAAGTCGGACTTTTCATTATATTTTTAGCCACAGTATGGCGGTTTTTCGCGCGTTGTTTTGCTTTGAACTGGACTAAATGGAAAGCGCTCAAGCGCTTTGTATTTGTTATTGCTTTTGCTGAGCTATTTTGTTCGTTATTTTTTACACTCTATTTAATAATTGAATTAATCGACCAAGGTGTACTTGGGGTGGCTATATTAGATAAATATGCTGATATTCAAGCCTTCCTTTCTATTTTTATTACAATTATTGCAATTTATGCGAGCACGCCTTTGCCCAATTTTTACAAAAATAAAGATGATGCAGCCAGTAACTTACCTGACAATGATTTAAAAAATGAACAGCCAGCAGCGATGAGCTAAGTTTACAAATGTTTGGAAGTAGAACAATGAAAAAATTAATTTTAAGTTTAGTTGCCTTAACTGTTTTTTTTAGTACGACCCGCCTTGAGGCAAAAGAGCAATTATTCCAACCGAATGACTCAGTATTTTTGCAAGCATCTTGTAGAGAAGTGATTGAGGTATTTGACCGAAAACAAGAGCCCGGGAAGTATGCTGCTCTTCATACTTCAGTATCAGAGGCTATGCGTGCTGGCTACTGTATTGGCGTATTGCAACAATATATTAAGGGCTCGCCGTCGTGTAAAAAAAGATATGGGTATTATAAAAATAGTAATTGGTTCGACTTAGCAAAAACAATTGCGAATATGTCATTTGGTGCAGGGGAACTAGAAAGGCTTAAAGCGAGTCACTTACTTGAGGCGGCTTACTGTAATGGCTAGTGGTATGACCGTTCCTGATGCTATTCGCTTCTTATTTGGGATCGATGTTGCCAAAGAAAGCACATATTTAAAAGACAAAGCAAATTCTCTTGTCCGTAATAAGCTTATTAAAGTTGAAACTGAGCTAAAGGTTCAAAGATCAACAAAGCGTTTGGCGGATGGGCAGCTAGATGTGCTATTTAATGCTTTACTACTCAATGCAATTTTTCATGATCCTAAAGACGTAAAAAAAATATTTGAAGATAAGGACTTTAGATACCATTGTGCTGTGATAGTTAGTCAGTTGTTTGGTGAAAGTAATTCATTATTGGGCATTGCTCTGAGTAAAACAACTGCTGCTGAATTTGCGGATGCGCTTGCTAGTGATTATGACTTGCGCAAAAAGAGATTACCTAACCCGTTTGCTGTAATGCCTCAACTAGCTTTAGGGAAAAATCTCAGTTTATTGCATGCATTACTTGCGCAATCAGCCCTTACCAGCTCAACAGATAACTTGCTTTTAGCTTATTTAAATAACGATATAGACAAAGCGTTAGCATTATCAAATCAATTAGATACGAATAATCATAGTGTTAAGCAATTAGTAGAACATATAACGTCTCGGCACAAGGAAGCAGAGGAGTTTGATGATTTATTAGGGTATTTCCAAAAAATGTAATTATTAAAAATAATGTTTGTTAGTGCATTGCACTAAGTGAATCTATAGCCATCAGCAATAGATGGAGATTTACATGACAAATATTAAAGAGCTTGTTATTAACTTTCACATGACCGAAGCGTGTAATTACCGTTGTGGTTATTGTTACGCTAAGTGGCAAGATAATACGTCAGCAACAGAGTTACATCATTCTTCAGAGAGCATTCAAGATTTACTGCTAATGCTAGCTGAGTACTTTTTTTCGAATAATCAAATACGACAAGAATTAGGTTATCAATCAGTAAGGATTAACTTTGCTGGTGGAGAACCTGTAATGTTAGGTGCTCGCTTTGTTAGCGCTTTATTATTTGCAAAGAGTATAGGCTTTAATACGTCACTTATTACTAACGGACATTTTTTGTCACCAACAATGTTAAGGCGTATTGCCCCTCATTTAGATATGCTTGGTTTAAGTTTTGATACTGCAGATTATTTAATAGCTCAAAGCATTGGCCGAACAGATCGTAAAGGTAAATGGTTTTCCCCGCAAAAAGCATTAACTGTTACAGCGCTATATCGTCAGTTAAATCCTCAAGGTAAGTTGAAAGTTAATACTGTTGTTAATGCATTTAACTTTCGCGAGAATTTGAATGCAGCAATCGCATTATTGCAACCCGACAAGTGGAAGCTCTTACGTGCATTACCTGTCTATAGTGACCAGTTAACTATCTCGCAAGAAAAATATGATTCTTATGTTCAAAAGCATAAAGAGCACAGTAATGTTATTGCAATTGAAGATAATTGCGATATGTGGCAATCATATTTGATGATAAATCCAGAAGGTAACTTTTACCAAAACTCGTCATCGTGTCAGGGATTAACGCTTAGTCCTTCAATATTGGATATAGGGGTTTCTAAGGCTTTGAATCATGTGAACTTTAACATTAAAGCATTCGCAAGCCGATATCCTTCGAGCTTTCCGCAAGTTATTAAAAAGAATTTGATAACACTAGGAGAGCAATAATGAAAAAATATAGTAATGATAAAAACATTAACACGTTGGTTTGTAAGTTATTGAAGAAAAAAGGTTGGTCTTTAAAGCGTGGGCGTCATCCAAGGCTGATTGCGCCATCAGGTATCAAAATAACAGTTCCAAGCACGCCAAGTGACTTTAGAGCATATAGAAACTTTAAAATGGATATTCGACGATTGAAGGAGCTTTAGCTAACGCTGAAGTTCCATAAGTCGAATCACAATTAACTTTTTAAGGAGACATATATGTCTAACAATAATGATCATAAATCAAACCAAGGAAACAGCAATAAAGGCACTTCTGGAGTCAATGTTCCATACCAAAGAGCACAAGATAATCGAAGTAATCAGTTAAACCCGAACAACCCTAACTATAACGGTAAAAAATAGTTAAATGATTTTATTTAAGCTAAGCGCAGCGAAAGCTGCGCTTAGCTTTATATTACGTAGATACTTTATATAAATTGTAGGTAAGAGATTTGAATTATAAAAAAAGAATTGAAGACGCGGTGCTTAGAACTAAAAAGTTACAGCTAAAATTGCCTTCAAGCCCGTTGCCATTTAGCAAAGCTATTAGCGACAATAAGAAACAAGAAATCTTAATTCATTGTTTTGAGGTGTTGCAATTTCATGGGTTTAAATCATCCCAAGACTTAGCAAGTAAATGTACAGATGTTCATCTAATGCTTCAGTATTTTCTAAAGACAGATTTAAATATAGACAGCCATATTACAATTGGGGATCGGTATTGGCATGATTATATTTATTGTGAAATGTCGGATGAGAGTATTAAAAGTGAGTTAAATTCTCCTAGTTTAGATGAACCTATTAAGGCACATGTTTGGTTAACTTTAACCGATGGAACGATACTTGATTGTACTGGGGAAGCACATGCCGATTTGATTTTTAGTCGAGGTAATTTCCCGCTCCATGAGTGTTTACACTTATCTGCTCCTAGTGAAAAGGAAGATGCAATTGAGGGGTATTATAGACCGTATTTAATTGGCACAGATTTCCTAGAAAAAACGGGTGTTTGCAAAATACTTATACCATCGTAAATTTTTATTGAAATAGGAATAACTGATTGGCTTAATTAGCCCACAACAAGCACGCGAGAAAGGGAATAACATTCCTATAGAAAGGTATATAGAGTGTGGGCTGAATTGATATTTGTAAGCGTCCGAGCAACGACACCTAGCAGAGTGGATTTAATTAATTGAAAATACCATCAGTTTTTACTGGAGGTATTATGCAAAGTATTAGAGGAAAAAAAAGTATTAAATAAAAGCCAAGTAAGTTATCAATTTCATCAAGAAGCGTCACTTCCTAGGACTGCACGATATAACAAGGTGAGGTTGATAAAAGTTATTATTGATAGTGAAACAGTTAAGTATGCACTTCACATAATGCACCATATTGAAGGTATTTTTATTGTTATTCTAGCTGATAAAATTCATGTAACAGAAGTCTCGAGGGATCCAGACAAAGGAAGTAGCCCTAACCATAAAAACGAAGACTGTCTTAATAATTGGTTGCAAAATTTGAATAATGGCAAAAGGTTTATGAAAGTGAACTTTCACTATCGACAAGCTTAAAATGAAGATTCTTACCCGCATTGCAGAGTCGAAGTAATTTATAACGTAAATAAAGATGAAGGTGACTATATGTAGTGGCATAGTTAATTT
>NZ_PNDV01000025.1:0-1242 GCF_005930865.1 Pseudoalteromonas sp. S554
CCCCCCCCCCCCCCCCCCCCCCCCCCCCCCCCCCCCCCCCCCCCCCCCCCCCCCCCCCCCCCCCCCCCCCCCCACAACACACACCACACCCCCCCATAAACCAATCTAGTACTGGACTTTAACCAGTGAACTTCTCTGTTACTTGTAAGTAGCAGTGATGTTCTCTTTTTCTAAATGAACATAGAGTCCGTATAGAATTTAGATGCGAACACTTTTATATGTGGTGGGTGATACTGGACTTGAACCAGTGACCCTCGCCTTGTAAGGGCGATGCTCTCCCAACTGAGCTAATCACCCGCATCTAAACAACATCACATTGCTGCGTTGTTGTGGGGCGCTATTATAGATAGAGTTGAAAATGTGTCAACACTTGAATGACAAAAATGTACTGAATGAAGGTTTTATAAACAACAAGATATGGCGGGCGTCTATTTTATAGGCAAAACATGTTCAGTAACGTAATTGTGTGGTGTATTTGTGGTGTTTATAACTCACATTAGTGGTTAATCTAGTTTTTTGGGGGAATACACAAGCGATCACTTTTAATTGTTGAACATTTAAACCTTCTATAATAAGAATATATATTTTGTTACCTCTCTAAAAAGTCATAACAAATAAAATAGAAAAAGTATTTTAAAGTGCAACTAATAAAAAGCATGTGTGTTTTACTACATTTACCCAACTGGCCTGTTGATATGAAAGTGGGATGTTAGGTCGGTAATTTATAAATTATATTTGCAATGTTTGAATTGCATATAAATGTATACCTTTTGAGGGTAGGGTAGTGAACTACAATTCACTGACTAGCAACGCTACATAAAATAAAAGTGTAGGGGAGTCTCATTAGGGCAATGATTTTAATCAAATTGTGTTTTTTAGCATGCTTGATAGCCAGTTTGTTGAAAATTAAACCATTTAAATAAAGCTGGATAAAAAACTGTTGACTTTATTTGGGGTGGTGCATAGAATGCGCCCCGCACTAAGCAATACACGACGTAGTTATTACGGCGAGTGTTGATTAAGTTGGGGCTATAGCTCAGCTGGGAGAGCGCTTCGCTGGCAGTGAAGAGGTCTGCGGTTCGATCCCGCATAGCTCCACCAATTATTAGTGTTTGTCCTAGGGTAGCAGTTTTATGTGTCCCCATCGTCTAGAGGCCTAGGACACCGCCCTTTCACGGCGGTAACAGGGGTTCGAATCCCCTTGGGGACGCCACTTACTATTAAAATAGTCAGTGTAGTCGT
>NZ_PNDV01000026.1:0-38084 GCF_005930865.1 Pseudoalteromonas sp. S554
TCGTCCAAATCAAAGTCATCACTTTCTTCAACTAACTCATCAGTTTGCGCTTCATTTACGGAATCTTCATTTACGGAATCTTCATTTGCTTCATCAATTAAGCTGTCGATATCGTCTAAGTCAAAATCGTCACTTTCTTCAGAAGTTTTATCAGACGTGTCTACTGGTTCGGCACTCGTTTGATCAAGTAAATCATCTATATCAAAATCATCGGTCGCAAGCTCTTCGCTCAATGCTGCCATTTCATCGTTAGATTCTAAACTATCACTTTGTGGCTCTTTTTCTGCTGGTGAATCAAACTCAGGTAAGCTGTCATCTTCGTCAAATAGGCTATCTAAGTCATCATTACTTAAAATATCATCGGTGCCAGACGGTTCTTGGTCTAAATCTAAATCAATATCGTCCAAGCTATCATCAGCACTGTCGTCAAATCCTTGTTGCGTGAAAATATCGACTTCATCGTCTTCGTCACTTTCATCATCAAAAACAATATCGTCGCTAAGAAGGCCTTCTAACTCGTCTTGATCAAGTAAGTTATCTGAATCATCAAGTTCGTCTGAGTCATCTTCTAATAAATCATCATCTGGAAGCATGTCACCTTCGAGATGATCATCTAATTGAACGCTCAAGTCATCCAATGGATCTGGAATGATTGGGTCATCAAGTGGATCAGTTGCTAAGTCATCCTCATTAGAATAAGTTGGAGTTTGCGGTAAAAATTCATCATCTGCTTGAGACTCTTCTTGATTGCCTTTTCTTTTGCGAAGAAACATAACAATTGCAAAGATAATCAATAATCCGGGAATGAACATTAACAGCCCAAGCACAATAGGGTTTGACAACAAGGCTAGTAAGTCAAAACTGCTTTGAGGTTCAACCTCTTTAGCTTTTTGCTGGGCAATTATTTCATTTTGTTTAAGTATTAATTCCTTTAGCTGCAGCTGTATTTCACTATCTTGCCCTAATTGTTGGCGAACATTTTCGAGCTCTTTAGAAATTCCAGTCAGCTGTTTTTTAAGGTTATTATTCTCAACTAAAATCTCTTCAACATTTGTTACTGAACTTTTAAACTGTTGCTGTAACTCAACTAATTTATTAGTTTGGTCGGTTTTGATTTCTTTTATTTCTTTTTGTAACTCTTTTTTGGCGTCGTCTACATCAACTTTACGCGCTTGTGTAACTTGTGTTTGAGCTGATGTTATTTCAGTTTGTGTAAGTGTTCCGTTTTTTTTCTTTTCCCATAACTCGTCATCTTGCTCAGAACGCTGCCTAGCTAGTTGAGTATTCACACGTCTAATTTCAGATAAAGTGGGTATTTTTAAATAGGCCCCACTTCGCATATGATTGAGGTTTTGATCTAAAAATGAGTCGGGGTTTTTGTTATACAAGGCCTGCATAACTTGATAAATACTTACAGAGTTATCTGGACGCACTTTTACGGCTATGCGCCAAAGTGTATCGGTGGGTTTAATCGGACCAATAGACCGCCCTTGAGCACCATAGTCAACGCCTTTAGGCCCCTTTAATTGGGTACTATCTTGTGTATATACAGGCGTTACTACCAGTGCAGACGCTAATATTATAAGTATAGCCAAACCGCGCATGCTGATCCTTTAATGTCTAAATGTTACAAAGCACTCTTAAATAGGTGCGTAAACATTGATTACTCTTGCCTTATCAGTCTAATGACTGACTCACATTTGTTATTACAATCTATTTTTGTTGCAAGCTCTATTCCAATTACAAACTATAAACCACTTAGGGCACAATATCCATTGCAACACATTGAAAAGAAATGCCTTAACAACACATTTTTAATATTGATTTATTGAGTATTATCAGTAACTTTATTAAATATTATAAAAAACGGCAAAAAAGTGGCACTCTATTTAAACAAAAAGCGGCAAACACATAGTGCTTACCGCTTTTAAAGAGTGCTTAACATTTAAAAATGTTACATATAATTTTCTATTAACTCTTCAGCTATTTGAACGCTATTGGTTGCAGCACCTTTACGGGTATTATCACTAACAACCCACATATTTAGGCCATGAGGGTGTGAAATATCAGCGCGCAAACGGCCAACATATACAGTATCGTTACCACTGGCATCGGAAACCGCTGTTGGATAATCACCTTCATCGTCAATTAGCTCAACGCCTGGTGCATCATTTAACAGCTGTTTAACGTGTTCGAAGTCGTATTGCATACGTGTTTCAATATTAATAGATTCAGAATGACCAAAAAACACAGGAACACGCACACACGTTGGGTTTATTGCGATTGTTGTATCACCTAATATTTTGTGCGTTTCGTTTACCATTTTCATTTCTTCGCGGGTATAGCCGTTATCTTCAAAGCTATCTATTTGCGGAATAACATTAAAGGCTATTTGCTTAGGAAATATTTCATTATCCATTGGGCGTGCATTCATCAAGTTAGCTGTTTGCTTTGCTAACTCATCAACAGCTTCTTTCCCAGCCCCTGATACCGCTTGGTAAGTTGATACATTTATTCGATCAATACCATACGCGTCGTAAATTGGCTTTAGTGCCAACATCATTTGAATAGTCGAACAATTTGGGTTTGCAATAATATTACGATTTCTAAAGTCGGCAAGACTTGAGGCGTTTACTTCAGGTACGACAAGGGGTATTTCAAAATCATTTCTAAAATGCGAGGTATTATCAATAACTATACAACCTGCATCGGCTGCAATTGGGGCATATTTTTCTGAGACGCTCCCACCGGCAGAAAACAATCCAATATGCGCTTGGCTAAAATCAAAGCCCTCAACGTCTTGTACTTCAATTGTCTCACCACGAAACTTAATGTCTTCACCTGCACTGCGGCTGCTCGCAAGCAAAAATAGCTGATCAACCGGAAATTTACGATCTGCTAAAGTTTCGATAATTTGACGTCCTACTAAACCAGTAGCACCAAGTACAGCAACGTTATATTTTTGCGACATATTTTTTCCTCTTTAAACGATATTAAAACACCGTTAAATTAATAATTAGTTGGTTAGTTTAAAACCAAGTTGACCTAAGGCAGCTAACTGCGAGCCATCACCATTAACGGTTAAGGTGCTAAATTCTCTCCTTACAGGATAGTTTTTACGTAAACTATCAAAACCATCCGACTCTAGATGACGAAGTAAAATCCCATCATCCCTTCTTACATCGTAAATTGTGTGCACTAAGCGTGCGATGTCTTGCTCTGTAAAACTCTCAGCAATAGCCACTTGCGTTATAGCTGGTACGGGCAAAAAATCGGTTAAAGATTTTGAAGCCTCAACGCCTTTAAGCTCACACAGCTTTTGGTAAAGCATTTGTGTGCCTCTGGCCTTGCCTTCAAGTGTATGGCCTGCAATATGCACACTGGCATAGCGTACATGTGCAAGTAAGTCTGTTAAAATATTAGGTTCATTTTCCCACACATCAAGCACTAAATCTAAATCAGCCCCTGCTTCCATTAAATCTAGTAAAGCACTATTGTCAATAACATCCCCTCGGCTGGCATTAATTATCGTAGTACCCGGTTTTAAGGCGTTAAGCCTTACTTTATCCATCATGTGAAGTGTTTTATGTGGCCCTTTTTTAACAAGTGGCACATGGAAAGTTACAATATCTGATTGTGCAAGTAGTTCATCTAACTCTACATGCTCATTCAATAACCCTTGTGCATGTTTTAATGGATCGCACAAAAGCAGCTTTACATTTAATGCTTTTAATTTTTTAGCCAAACAACTGCCAATACTCCCGACCCCTACTATGCCAATAGTTTGGCCTGTTAATGGGCGGGCATTTTCTTGGCTTAATGCAAATAAACTACTAATAACGTACTCTGCAACAGCGACAGCATTACACCCTGGAGCACTTGTAAAAGCGATGTTTTTGTCTTGTAAAAGATCTGTATCAATATGGTCGATACCAATAGTCGCAGTACCAACAAAGCTTAATTTATTCGCTTTTGCTAATAGCTCACTAGTAACATTGGTAACAGATCGCGTGAGTAATACTTCTACGTCTATCAGTTGGTCAGGTTTTAAGTTACGCCCATCAAACCGCTCAACCTCACCAAAATCTGAAAAGTACTGCTCAACTAAAGGCATGTTTTGATCGGCAAGAATTTTCATCACAGAGTCCATTTGGCAATTTAGGGCGCCATTGTATCGAACAACCAGACCTTTGCACAAACTAAAAAGGCCGAATCAAAAACTGATCCGGCCTTTTTAGCAAAATAAAATATAATGTTTAAATTACATTGTATTTTTACGCAAACTTCAGTTTATAACTCAAAATCTTTTTTAAATTTTAAACCAAATTCGCTGCGGTCATTACTTCTCATAACACCAACAAACCCTGATTGCTGTAAACGACCTACATCGTATACTTCATTCAGTACGTTTTCGCCATAAAGTGTTACTTCCATATCGCCATATGCGTTAGTGTAAGAAATATTAAAGCCAACTAGCTCACGCGAATCAATCGTTTCACTCTGGCTATAAACTGACTGACCTTGCATTTCACTACGGTATGAATAATTAGCATTTAGTGCAACCGTTGCACCACTGTCTAAATCCATAAAGTATGATGGGGCAACCATTACAGTCCAACGAGGTGTTAATGCCGGTGAATCACCTTTACCAATACCTTGAACACCCGCATCAACCTCAGTGATCTCTGAATCTAAGTAACCTACCGCACTTCTTATTGTAAAGTCGTCAGTAATTGCAACGGTGGTTTCAAGTTCTATACCTTGCGCTTTTGATTGGCCCGCATTTTCAACAATAGTTACAAAACCACCGCCCGCTGTTGGGTCTGAAAACGGAAGTGCTAAATCAGTGTAATCAGTAACAAATACCGCTAGCATCATAGATACGTTTTCGTGTACTTGGCCTTTTAAACCCATTTCGTAGTTTACGGCTTTAGTTTCGTCGAACGATACAAACTGATCAGGTCCACCAAATGGACGTGGTGGGAAGCCACCAGTTTGATAACCTTTTTGAATTTGACCATAAACGTTCATGTTGTTACTGATTTGGTAAGATGCATTAATATCCCACGTCACAGCATCAAACTCTGCACTTACGTATTTACGTTCAGCAAATGTAGGAAAAATCGCATCGGCATCTTTCTCATCTTTTGAGTATCGAAGACCACCACCAATACTTAAATCATCTGTTAAATCGTAACTTGTATTAAAGTATACAGCGTATGAGTTTGTTTCTTGGTTTATTTCAAAGTCACCATAGCCACCAAATGAAGGTGTAACACCATCGTTTAATAAACCATTAGGTGTATTGAACGGGCTAAATACAAATGGACCTGAACGAGTGAAGCCATCTTCGTTAAAGAAGTAAAGACCAGAAACAAAATCCATGTTGTCGAATGTTGCATTTAACTGAAGCTCAAATGAGTACTGATCGGCTCCACCTTCTTCAGGAAATTCTGATAAGTTTAGAGGTGACGCATCATCATCAAGTCCACCTTCGTATTCAGAAGTGCGGTAACTCGAAATAAATTTAGCCGTGTACGTATCATCGATTGCCCAATCAGCAGTAAATGACGTACCCCACCCTGAGTAAGACGTAGATTCAATACCAGCAACGGTAGTGCCTAGATCATCAGGGTCTGATGGGATCATGTCCTGTGTTAATAAAGGAAAGTCACCATTAAATACATCATTTGCATTAAGCGGCTCAGTTAACTCAATAGTGTAAGGAGATTGACCCGACTCGTTATCAACACCATCAAGTGAAAAAGTAAACGCTAAATCGCTATTAGCCTGCCATTTAAGGGCTACGCGGCCGCTAAACTCTTCTTCTTCACCAATTTCTTTTTCAGGGTTCGTAAGGTTTACTGCTTCGCCAACGCCGTCACGTGTTTTGTATGACGCACTTGCAGACATACTTACTTCATCATTTAATGAGTTATTGAAGTAAATATCGCCAGCAATACGTCCACGACTACCTAATTTTGCAGACGTTGTTAAAATACCTTCATCGCCCGGTTGTTTGGTAATAACGTTTACCGCACCACCTAACGTGTTACGGCCATATAAGGTACCCTGTGGGCCGCGCAGTACTTCCACACGCTCAACATTTGGTAATGATAAGTTAGACCCCATTTGACGACCTAAGTAAACCCCATCAAGGTATACACCCACACCTGGGTCAGTAGTAATAATGTGATCTTGTAAGCCAATACCACGGATAAATACAGAAGCATGGGCTGCATTGCCAACACCGTAACGTGTGATATTTAGATTAGGGACGTATTTACCAATATCTTCAAGGTTACTCATATTGGCTTTATCAATTAAGTTAGCACCAATTGATGTGATAGCGGTTGGAGATTCAAACAAGCTCTCTGTACGTTTACGAGCTGTAACTTCAATTTTTTCAAACGCATCTTGCTTTGCTGTTGTTTTGGTTTCTTCAGCGTTTACTGAGGTAGTCAGGGCAGCAACTATTGCTAGGCTTAACTGTGAGAGTTTGCGTAGTTTCAAAATATTCTCCAAAGGATACCGTAAATTATTTATTATGCATTTACTGGTGCAACCAGTAAGTTTTGGGCATAAAAAAAGATGCGTGGTAGCATCTTTCCTCTGGAAGGGCATTATATTACACAATTGTGAATTTATGTATTTATTTTTTGATAAAAGTAAAAACGTACCTAATGGAGGAAAAGCTAACACGTTGCAGCTATACTTACTTTTTATGCAATTACGGCATAAAATCTCTCGCAATAAATATACGCTCTTAAATTTAATTGGCTGAAACTTATTTTGATATTTTACTTAAAATCAGCAACCTGCATTAAAA
Organism: Pseudoalteromonas sp. S554; assembly: GCF_005930865.1. Lineage (NCBI taxonomy): Bacteria > Pseudomonadati > Pseudomonadota > Gammaproteobacteria > Alteromonadales > Pseudoalteromonadaceae > Pseudoalteromonas > Pseudoalteromonas sp. S554. The sequence goes on from NZ_PNDV01000026.1 coordinate 6,830, forward strand.
ATATCAGGCACACCCACTTAAAAAATAATAACAAAGTATTAAATCAATTGGTTTTTATCACTAACTTGCTAAATTGATTAGATATAGCTCTATTTCACTTCTATAATACGCTTGAATCAACATCTAATTAACTAATAGGAAATACATATGAAAAAGCTATCTGTAGCAGTAGCATTATGTGCGGCTTTAGCAACAAACTATGCTAGCGCCGAAGTTCGAATTAATGGCTTTGCATCAATTGTCGGTGGAAAGAGCCTTGATAGCGACAGTACCTTATATGGATATGATGATGACATTTCATTTAAAAACGAAAGTGTCTTTGCATTACAGCTATCAGCTGACCTAATGGAGAAACTAACGGCAACAGCTCAAATTGTTGCTCGTGGTGATAATGATTTCGACGCAGAATTTGAATGGGCCTACGTAACTTATGAACTAAGCGACGAGTTACAAATTAGCGCGGGTAAAATGCGTGTACCTTTTTACCGTTACTCAGATTTTATTGATGTAGGTTACGCTTACCGCTGGGTACGCCCGCCTCAATCTGTTTATAGCATTCCTTTTTCTACCTATGAAGGTTTAAGCTTATTGCACAATACACAACTTGGTGATTGGGATTCAACAGTACAAATCATGTACGGTAGTTTTGATGGTGAAATAGACGCAATCACTGAAAAAACTCAAGCTGAGCTTAATGATTTTGCTGGCATTAACTGGACGCTTGCATACGACTGGTTCAGTGTTCGTGCTGCATATTTAATTGCTGAATCATCATTTGCACTTGACGGAACAGACCCTAGCGGGGCTGCATTAAATGGCTTAGAAGCTGCACTTCGCGCAAACAGCTTAAACACGTTAGCTGACGATATTGCAATAAACGAAGATGACAGCAGCTTTTTCGGCTTTGGCTTCTCAATTGATTATGATAATTTCTTATTTGATGCTGAATATACACAATTTGAAGTAGAAAACAGTATTTTGACTGAGCAAACACAATATTATGCATCTGTAGGTTACCGCTTGGATGACGTTATAGTCCATTTTACGTATGAAGATAATGACGATAAGCATGATGCATCTCGCTTTGACCCTATCGCAGCAGTACCAAGCCTTAATGCCGCTATAAACGGTGCCTTGACAGGTGTTCAAGCGCAAAGCAATGTATACACTATCGGCGCGCGTTACGACTTTCACCCTTCTGCAGCGTTTAAAATCGATTTTAGCCGCTTTGAAGACGATGTAACTGATACAGAAACTGATGTTGTTGCTGTTGGCGTTGACCTTGTATTTTAATTGGAGCAAATAATGAAAAAATTAATTTTAGCTAGTGCACTTTCATTGTGCTCAATTAATGCTTTTGCAGAAGTTGCGGTAATAGTTAACGCTGGAAACGCCAATGCTTTAGACGCAGATACTATTAAGAAAATATACCTTGGTAAAGCCAAATCATTTGGTGATGGTACTAAGGTAAACCCAGTAAACCAAGATGGTACCGCTGCAGCAGATGAGTTTAACGATAAAGTTGTAGGTAAATCTGGCAGCCAGCTTAATGCTTACTGGTCTAAACTTGTGTTTACAGGTAAAGGTACACCACCCGAGAAGTTAGGTTCTGATCAAGCTGTCATAGATTTTGTAGCAGCTAATGCTGATGCTATCGGCTACGTAGATAGCGCAAAAGTGAGTGGCAACGTAAAAGTAGTTGCGACCTTTTAACCGTTTAAAACGGTAAATTAAAAAACCACCAAATGGTGGTTTTTTTATGCCTGTAAAAAGTTATATCAATAGGCTTAATTAACTAAGCTATTAAAAATATGGGAAACGCGTTAATAAGCAAGGTAAAAGTTTGTTATCCAATTCCTCAATGTAAATAGTACAGTTATCGCCCAGTCTTGCACTTTAAATTGCTCTGTTATTGCAGGTCGGTAATGCCTACTAGCCTGCAAAACAAAAAAGCCTCCACTTGGAGGCTCTATTGGTGTTAATTTTACCTATATATCACTCAATTCTAAATTTGGCTGTCGCATCTAGCAGGTTATCTGATAAGTAATGTAGGTTTTTAGCTACATCCCTTACAGCAAGTAATGAGTCCATAGTGTCTTCAAAAGAAACATGCATATTAGAGACATTTTCCACAACCATGGCTGCAACCGATGTTTGCTCTTCTGTCGCGGCTGCAATCTGAGAGTTCATACCATTTATTTCTAACATTTGCTCAGCTATTTTCTCTATTGATATACCTGTTTTTTCAGCCGCTGTTGCATTATCTGTTGCCATATCACGCGCTGAAGTCATCGCAGTAACCGAGTCATTAGCAGCGGTTGTTAACGCACCTAACAATTCGCGTATTTCGTTAGTTGAATGTGCGGTTCGTGAAGCAAGTTCTCGTACTTCATCAGCTACTACCGCAAACCCACGGCCATGTTCACCAGCACGCGCAGCCTCAATAGCCGCATTAAGCGCAAGTAAGTTGGTTTGATCGGCAATTGAAGTAATTACATTCAATATTTGTGATACGTTTTTTGTATCGTCCGCAAGTTTATTAATTGTTGTTGCTGCTTGGTTGATTTCATCACTTAGCGTACGAGATGCATTGACAGACATTTGTACCTGGGTACGGCTTTGCTCTACTTCTTTTTCTGCCGTTTCAGCCGCATGTGATGCATTTGCTGCAGATTGAGAAATATCACCAACACTTTGCTTCATCTCTTCCATTGATTGCTTAACAATTTCGGCATCTGTTGTTTGTTTTGTTGTTGCGCGTTCAGCCTGCTCCATACCCTGTACTAAACGGGTAGAGTTTTCCATCAATGGCTCACATACAGCAATTACTTCAAGTACGGTTTCTTTTAACAGCGCAATAAAAGCATTAAAGTTAATAGAAACTTGGCCAATTTCATCTTTAGAATTCACGGTTAATTGAGTACTTAAAGAGCCTTTTCCATTTGCTAATAAGCTTAAATTATTTGCAGCATCGCTTGCTGATGAGCCAATGTTTTTCGCAATCCAAATCGCCATAAATAAAAGCAATAATAAAGATACAATAGATACAACAAGCATTAAAGTAAGGGCATTATCTGAGCGCGTATTAGTGCTTTCAACTAATTCAAAAAAACGGTTATCTGCCTTTTGTTGGGCTGCCTTAAAGCTCTCTAAAACAGAACCATAAAGACTTGTTTTTAACTGGGCTTGTTGCTGAATTTTACTAAAATCGGCCGTGCCATTTACCATACCATTAGCAATTGTAGCTGATATCTTCTCGTAGTCGGCTAATTCTTTCACTACATCATTGCTAATGTAGCCATTACTCATTTGCTTGATTAAATTTATGTTTGATTCAATTGTTTTGTAAGTATCATCAGCTTTAGTTATTAAGTCTTGTTCGCCAAATGTAACTGCTTGGGTGTAAAGCTCATCTAGTTTTTCTAAGAGCCCTACGTTCGCTGATGTTAACTTTACAACCTTATATGAAGAGTTGCCCATTTCATCTAAAGAAGCTCTATTATCATCTATGGCAAGAAAATTAATTAATACCATAATTATAAAAGCAACAACTGCAATACATGTTATTGCATGTATTTTTTTAGTTATGCTTAGGTTTTGAAAAGAGAAGCCTGAAGCCATACTATTTACCTTTTTGAGTTATCTAAATATATTATCGGCTCAATACTGATAAGTGTGAGTTAAATTTGTAAAATTTCTAGTTTTTTTTTCATTTTAATCATTAATTAAGCTAAAAACTGAAATTAACACAAGTAAATTGACTTTATTGGGTACACGATGGGTTTTATGTTAAAAAGATCATCAAAAAATCTAAATTATTGTTATAACACAAACGTTTCAAGTGCAAAAAACAATCAAAGCAAATTTTAGGTATAAAAAAACCAGTAACATAATTGCTACTGGTTTTAAATTTGGTGCGGATGGGGGGACTTGAACCCCCACGCCCTAAAGCACTACCCCCTCAAGGTAGCGTGTCTACCAATTCCACCACATCCGCATTTTAAATTTTTGTTCGCTTGTTTTATCTGTTTGAGGTTAACAAATAGCTGAACAGTAAACTGTATTAGTTTGGTACGTCTGAGTTACTTTCTTTATTAGAAGTAACTGGAACATCTTCTTCAACCGGCACTACTGTTTCTATAGCAGGCGCTGCTTCTAGGTTTTCCCATTCATCAGTCTGTTTAATCTGACCTGCTGTTAAATTACCTAGAACAATACTCAACACAAAAAAGACTGTAGCTAAGCTTGTTGTTGTCTTTGTCATAAAGTTACCAGCACCTGAAGAACCAAACACAGTTCCAGAAGCGCCTGCACCAAATGATGACCCCATATCAGCACCTTTACCTTGTTGGATTAAAACCATACCAACTAGAGCTAAAGCTACAACTAAATAAACTACTAATAAAATTTCGTACATCTTATACGGTCCCTTTTGCACTGTTACAGATCGCAACAAAAGATGCTGCTTTTAGACTAGCGCCCCCAATAAGGCCACCATCAATATCTGGTTGTGCAAATAATAATTCGCTATTTTTTTCGTTTACGCTTCCACCATATAAGATGGTAAGCCCTTGTGCTAAATCACTGTCTAAAGACGCAATTTTGTCACGGATAAATTTGTGAACAGCTTGTGCCTGTTCTGGCGATGCAGTCTTACCTGTGCCTATGGCCCAAACGGGCTCGTATGCTATCACAGAATCTTTCAGCGCTGCTACACCTAATTTTTTAATTACCGCATCTATTTGAGCAGCAACTACATATTCTGTTTGTCCACTTTCTTGCTCTGTTTCACTCTCGCCAACACAAAGAACGGGTACTAAACCAGCTGATTGAGCTCTAGCAAATTTATCAGCAATAACATCGCTGCTTTCGTTGTAAATACTACGACGCTCTGAATGGCCAACTAGCGCATAATTTACGCCAAGGTCTTTCAGTAGTTGTGCATCAACTTCACCGGTAAAAGCGCCAGGCGTGTTTTCAGATACAGTTTGAGCACCTGTTGTGACACCGCTTGCAATCATTGCAGAAACAAGTGGGAATGGAGGAAATAAAATAACATCTATTTCTGGTGATTTAATACTATTTATAGCATCCGACATATCTTTGACTAGCTCTATTGAGCCATTCATTTTCCAATTGCCAGCGACCATTGCCTTACGTATTGCCATTTTCCACTCCACATTAGAAAGCGGGCGAGATATTAACTTTTCTCGCCCAAAGTTACAAGAGGTTATTGTTATCAATCAGGTTGTTTGCTCATAGATTCGACAATCTCTGCAATCTTACGTGCACTGTCTAATACTATTTTTTCTTGTTCTGCTTCAACCATAACACGAACGACAGGTTCAGTGCCTGATTTACGGAGTAAAACACGGCCCTTATTACCTAAGTTTTGTTCCACTTCTTCGACTGCCGCAAGGACTTTTGGCGCCGTTGTAGGATCGGTACCCGGTGTATAACGCACGTTAATCATTTTCATTGGGTATTTTGTAAACCCGGCGCCTAAATCTTGAAGCGTTCTATTTTGTGCAACCATAGCAGCCAGCACTTGCAAGCTTGATATAATACCATCACCCGTTGAAATTAAGTCTAGATTGAGTACATGGCCTGAACTCTCTCCACCAATTTTCCACCCTTTTTGCTGAAGTAATTCCATTACATAGCGATCGCCAACTTTGCTTCTAGCAAACTCAATGCCTTTTGCTTTTAGTGCATTTTCTAGACCCATATTTGACATAACAGTACCAACAACACCGCCACCTAAAATATGATCGTTCGCTGCCTGACAAGCAATTATATAAACTAAGTCGTCACCATCAAATACACGGCCATTATGGTCAACCATCATTACACGGTCGCCGTCACCATCATAAGCTATACCTACATCGGCTTTATGTTCAAGTACTTTGCGTTTTAACGTGTCTACATGAGTTGCACCGCATTCATGGTTTATATTTACACCATTTGGCTCACATGCATGCGTAATTACGTCAGCGCCGAGCTCACGCATAACTGATGGGGCAATATGATATGTTGCGCCGTTAGCGCAATCTACAACCACTTTTAATCCCTCTAAAGACAACCCTTGTGGAAATTGACTCTTACAAAACTCAATATAACGTCCGTCTGCGCTTGCCAAGCGTGTTGCTTTACCTAACTTATCTGAGGCCACACAGGTCATTTGCTCATCAAGCATTGCCTCTATTTCAAGCTCTACAGCATCATCAAGTTTTAAACCTTGACCATTAAAAAATTTGATACCGTTGTCGTAATATGGATTATGTGATGCGCTTATTACAATACCGGCTTCAGCCCTAAATGTTTGTGCTAAATAAGCAACGGCCGGCGTAGGCATTGGGCCAAGCAGAACAACATCAATACCGGCGGCTATTAAACCTGCTTCAAGGGCTGTTTCAAGCATGTAACCAGAAATACGTGTGTCTTTACCAATAATAACTTTTTTTGTTCCACCTTTTGATAGCACACGTCCTGCAGCCCAACCCAGCTTCATTGCAAACTCAGGGTTGATTGGCGCTGTTCCCACTAAACCACGTACGCCATCTGTGCCAAAGTACTTTCTTTGTTTCATTCTATTATTCCTTTTATACACGCTTGGTAAACACCAAGTACATCTGCAGTTTCTTTTACGTCGTGAACGCGTATTATTTTTGCACCATTTTGTGCGGCAATAAGTGCGCCAGCTAAACTGCCGGCCATTCGTTCGCTTGTGTCTCTGTTTAACAGGTTACCAATCATCGACTTGCGAGAAAGCCCCGCTAATAATGGCAAGCCTAATTTATTAAAATCATTAAACTTGGTCAAAATTTCGTAGTTATGGCTTAATGTTTTTCCAAATCCAAAGCCAGGATCAAGAATAAGCTGTTGAGCTTTTATCCCCATTGTCTCACAGGCATTAATACGACTTTTAAAAAATTCATTAATATCGCCCATTAAATCACTGTATTCTGGAGATGTTTGCATACTTCGGGGCTGACCCTGCATGTGCATTAAGCAAATTGCGATGTTTTCAAATTGTGCAACAACATTCAGTGCGTCAGGCTCTTGTAATGCGCGAACATCATTTACCATATCTGCACCAGCTAAAATAGCCTGCCTCATCACCTCAGCTTTACTCGTATCAACAGAAATAACACAATCACTCTGAGTACGTATTGCTTTTATTATTGGCACCACTCGTTCAAGCTCATCATCAAGGCTAACTGCCTGAGCACCTGGTCGAGTAGACTCACCACCAATATCAATTATTTTTGCGCCATCAGTTAATAACTGTAATGCGCGCTGCACAGCGATGCTGGGGTCTATAAATTTACCACCATCTGAAAATGAATCAGGGGTTACATTTAATATACCCATAATCACAGGCTCAATTAAATTTAGTTCTCGACCATTTGGTAAGTTAATAATGTTGTTCATAATGAGCCTTGTTTGCTTTTCAGAATTCAAACAAATCTAACTAAAAATTAGAGCGAAATTTAAACCGATACAAAAAAGCCCCGAAGTACGGGGCTTTTTGAGTATTTTAACGATTATTCAGCTTTGTCATCAACATTTGTTTCATCTTTTTTAGATGATTCTGTTGTTGATTGGCTTTCATCACTAACAGGCTCCTTTACAGAATCTGTTTGTGGTGCTTTAGGCTCATGACGGTCATGAGCATCGCGTGGCTCACGCACTGGCTGGCGCGCCATTAAGTCGTCAATTTGCTTAGCGTCAATCGTTTCGTATTTCATTAACGCGTCTTTCATTGAATGAAGAATATCAATATTCTCTTTCAATATTTTTTCGGCACGCTCGTAGTTTCTATCTGAAAATAAACGAACCTCTGCATCAATTACTTTAGCTGTATCATCCGACATGTTAGATGCACGACTACCGCCACCACCCATGTACATTTCGTTTTGATCTTCGGCGTAAAGTAGTGGTCCTAATTTTTCGCTTAAACCCCAATGTGTAACCATTTTGCGTGCTATGTCTGTTGCACGTTCAATATCGTTACTCGCACCGGTAGTCACTTTATCGGCACCGTAAATAAGTGCTTCAGCGATTCGACCACCATAAAGGCTAGAAATCATTGATTCTAATAGCTCTTTAGAATGACTAACACGATCTTGTTCTGGTAAATACATAGTCACACCTAGCGCACGGCCACGTGGAATGATAGATACCTTATAAACAGGGTCATGCTCTGGCACCATGCGACCAACAATTGCATGGCCGGCTTCGTGGTATGCCGTCATTTCTTTCTCTTGCTCGCTCATCACCATGGTCTTACGCTCTGCGCCCATCATGATTTTGTCTTTAGCAGCATCAAACTCAGCCATATTTACAACACGTTTGTTACCACGTGCGGCGTAAAGTGCGGCTTCGTTGACTAAGTTAGCTAAATCAGCACCCGAAAAACCGGGTGTACCGCGAGCAATAACAGCTGCATCAACGTTGTCACCTAATGGTACTTTACGCATGTGCACTTTAATAATCTGTTCACGACCGCGTATATCAGGTAAACCAACTTCTACTTGACGGTCAAAACGACCTGGACGAAGTAATGCCGGGTCTAATACGTCTGGGCGGTTAGTCGCAGCAATAACAATAATGCCTTCGTTACCACCAAAACCATCCATTTCTACCAGCATTTGGTTTAATGTTTGTTCGCGCTCATCGTTACCGCCGCCCATACCTGCGCCACGTTTACGACCTACTGCATCAATTTCATCGATGAAGATAATACAAGGAGCTGCTTTTTTGGCTTGTTCAAACATGTCACGCACGCGCGATGCGCCTACACCAACAAACATTTCAACAAAGTCAGAACCCGAAATTGTGAAAAAGGGTACTTTTGCTTCGCCGGCAACAGCCTTAGCAAGCAACGTTTTACCTGTACCTGGCGGTCCAACCATAAGTACACCTTTAGGTATACTACCACCTAATTTTTGGAATTTAGACGGGTCGCGTAGGAAGTCCACCAATTCGGTAACGTCTTCTTTTGCTTCATCACAACCAGCAACATCAGCGAACGTAGTTTTAATTTGATCTTCGCTCATTAGACGTGCTTTGCTCTTACCGAATGACATAGCGCCTTTACCGCCTCCGCCTTGCATTTGACGCATGAAGAAAATCCACACACCAATAAGCAGAATCATCGGGAACCAAGAAATAAATATGCTTGCTAAAAATGATTGTTCTTCAGGCTTTACACCTTTCACGTTTACATCACTTTTAAGTAAGTCATTTAAAATGTATTTGTCGTAGATTGGCATAATGGTTTGAAAGCGCTCACCATTATTTTTAGTACCTGTGATTGTTCCACTGGTGCTCTCGATTGCCACTTCTTGTATTGAGCCATTTCGGGCATCTTTTACAAACTGACTGTAACTTGTTTGACGGTCGATTTGCTCGCCACCATTAAAGCTCTGAAAGACTGACATAAGCACAACTGCAATGACCAGCCATAGTATTAAATTTTTCGCCATATCGCTCAAGGGGTTAACCTCTTGTATCCAATTAATTTAAATTCAACTAAACGCCAAGCAACTGTACTACAGTTTGTATCCAGTCGCTACTATATATACTTCCCGAGAACGGGCACGTGAGGCATCAGGTTTGCGTATTTTCACTGCTTTAAAACTATTACGTACTTCCTGCAAGTATTGATCAAAGCCTTCGCCTTGGAAAACCTTAACAATAAATGCACCATTTTTCTTTAGAACTTGATTACACATATCTAGCGCAAGCTCAACTAAATACATACTTCCAGCTTGGTCCACTGAGTTATTACCACTCATGTTCGGTGCCATGTCAGAGAGTACCACATCAACATTTTTTCCATCAATGCGTTTTAATAAAGCATCTAACACGGCTTCTTCACGAAAGTCACCTTGTAAAAAATCAACGCCCGGTAAAGAGTCCATAGGTAAAATATCACAAGCAACAACCTGTCCTTTGTCACCTACCTTCTCGGCTAAATACTGTGACCAACTACCCGGGGCAGCCCCTAAATCCACCACAGTCATACCAGGGCGAAGTAACTTGTCTCTATTTTGTACTTCATCTAATTTAAAAACCGCTCTTGAACGCCAGCCTTTTTTTTGCGCTTCCTGAACATATTTATCATCAAAATGTTCTTTCAACCATCGCTGTGAACTGGCTGACTGTTTTTTATTTGTCATAAATTACACGCAACTAATTAGTAATATTCTCTAGATGGCGTTAGAATACCCTTAATTCAAGCCATATTCAGCAAAATTTGTATAAACATGACATTATCAAATAAACAAAAGCAGTTTTTAAAAGGCGAGGCACATAGCCTTAAGCCTGTAGTTTTACTAGGTTCTAACGGTTTAACCGAAGGCGTAGTGATGGAAATTCAAAGTGCTCTAGAAATTCACGAATTAATCAAAGTTAAAGTACCAACTGACGATCGTGAAACCAAAGCGCTTATTTTTGAAGCTATCGTTCGTGAAACAGGTGCGACAAAGCTTCAAACAATTGGCCACACTATTGTGCTTTATCGCCAAAGCCCTGAGAAAAAAATTCAACTGCCGCGTAACTGATTACTTCCTAAGTAATTTATTGCGCTTAATAAAAAAACCAGCTATCCGCTGGTTTTTTATCATTTATTTAGCCCTGAATTCTAAAAAGTAAAATTCATTTCTAAGTCTTTGAGTAAATATTTTATTTCAGCATGATTCTCTTTTTTGCTTAACAAAAAATAGCGTGAAAACTGCATTTCACTCATTGGTTCTATTTCTTCATTTGAAAGCAACGTTGCAAGTTCTGGAGTTGTATTGCTATGACCAATCACAGCAACTACGCCATTCAAAGACACTATCTGTTTTTTTAAATCAGCCAAATCTCTAGCATTGTAAATCTTTATTTCAGAATCAAAATTTGCAGCAAGTGGGCCTGCTGTTTGTAAAGTACGTTTGTAGTTACTACTAAATACGTGTACTTTATCGAATTGCTTAAATAATGTGACTAGCTGCTCTGCCCGTTTATAGCCTTGCTGAGTTAACGCTGGGTTTTTACCTGCTAGTTTTTCACTATGGCGAAAAAGGTATATTTTTTCTGGAGCCGAAAATACATATTGGCTATTAAATAAAACTGCACATAACAAGATAAAAACACCGTATTTTACTTTCATATTGTCTGCTCACGTTTGTATGTTAATAAACGATTAATAAACTCGGTTGTTAACTCATTAATTAACCCTGTTTCAGCGTTTAACACTAAGCTGAAGCCAATATTTAAATGAGGGAATACCACCAAATCACTTCTGTATCCTTGCACCCAACCACTGTGGTAATACAAGGTTTCATTATCGTAATTGTATACTCGCCAACCTAAACCGTAATAAGCTTCGTTTAACTGTTTTTTCCACACCCTGCGGTACATTTCTTTTTTTGTGCGTGTATAGGGCCGAGTTTGTTTAGACAAAGCATCAAGTGACAACACTTCAGGGTAGTGGCCTAATTGCGCCTTTAACCAGATAGCCATATCGCTTGCACTGGCATTAACACCAGCTGCTGGTCCAACTTTGTAGTAATTTTTTTTAAGCTTTGCAGTGTACCAACGTTTTTTCCCCCGTACGTGCGGTAAAGCGTAATTACTATCAACCACCATGGCTTCATAACCCAAGCTAGCATCAACCATATCAAGTGGCTGAAAAATGCCTTCATTTAGCCATTGTGAATAATCTTTATTTGTACTTTTTAAAATAACATCATCAATTAAACTAAACATGACGTTTTGATAACCGTAGCATTTACCAGGCTCGCAAATAGGTTTAACCGTCACTAACTTTTGTACTATATCGGGATAATCCATTCGCGACTCAATTAAATTGTCATATGCGTTTGGTACCAAGCCGCTAGAATGGCTAAGTAAGTGATAAACTTTTAAGTTTTTTTCGTATTCTGTGCCTATAAAATCTGGTAAGTAATTACTGACGGAGTTATCTAATTTTATGAGCCCATCACTAGATAATTTTGCAGCCAGAGAGCCTGCAAATGTTTTAGACACCGACGCCAGTCTAAAACGAGTGTGAACATTAACTTTTTGACCATTTCGGGCTTTTGTTCGTCCGACCGCATGGATGTAATCACTATTGCCTAAATTAACTATCGAAAGTGCAGCTCCTGGAATGCCTTTACTCGTGAGTTTTTTTTCTGCGTAACGGCCATACTTTTTTACAAAACTATCCCAATTTGGGTCTTGCTGCGCTGCAAAACTAACGGTTGCATACACAAAACACAATGCAGTTAAGCAATACTTTAAAAGTGGTAAGCGCTTCATTTTTTAATACTTTATCTTTTTAACTGCCTCTGTATGCATAATATCATGAACTTTTCTTTGGACTAACGTACAATACAAAAATTATTGTACTTTTTGTGGGTGTTAAGTATTTATGCGTTTTTTAGTTGTATTACTTTTTGTTTTATTTTCATCAGGTTGTGCCATTACCAAACAACCAGCAGAACCTTTGGCTATGCCGTTAAAGCCAGCATTAACAACGCAAACATATCAGCTTAAATACCAAACACAGCATGCTTCACCAAAAGTGAAGTCGGTGCAATTGCCTGCACACAAAGTTTTACAAAATCAAACTGTAAAAATAATTACCGATAAAGCAAGTGTAACCGACACTCTACTATCGCAAATAAGCCAAGCACTTAACGATAAACAGCTTAAAGTTACGAGTAAAAATAACAGTGATTACACGCTGACTATTCAAAAGCTCGACTTAACATTTAAAGAAAACACACAGTATTCAATTACCACACCTGAAAAGCCATTTGTCTTGTTTGAAAATATTGCAAAGCAATACCCAACGCAGCAATGTGCATCTATTTTTGCAGAAGTTAATATGCGTTTAACACACAAAGCGTCTGGCGATGTGGTGTGGTTTGCAACGTCGTCAATAGATAGTGCCAGCTTTCACCGAGAGCCGCTAATTTACAGCTTAAGTGAAGAACAAAGAATTACAAACGAACTAGAGGTTGTTGCATTTATCCACCAGCAAAACACAGAAGAAGCACGTTTAGCTAGAGTGGGTAAAGAGGTTAAAATCCCTGAGTATCAAATGCTGTCTAAATTATCTAGCCTAAGTAAGTTAAGTGGTCCGTGTAGCCGCACAGAAGTCAGTGCTCTAACACCTATGATGCAATTTTACTTAAGCAGTATCTTAATAGATAAAATTAAAGTTCAGTAAAAGTAACATTTGCTACATTTTTTTACAGATTAAGGGTACACCTTAACAATATACTACGCACTATAACAACAAATAATCAGGCTCAACGTGGATGAAATATACCTTACTTAACCGTACTCTTTTTAGTATTGTCTTGTTCAGTTTGAGCCTTATAGCGACCTCAGCCCAAGCAAGTAATCGTTATTATGCAGACAACACCCTTGAGCCCACTCAAGGCTTTGCATGGGACTGGAGCGCAGGGGCAAGTTATTTTGTAGAAGATACTTACCTAGTCGGCACTAATGCCTACGACACCGATTTAGAGCTCGATTTAAGCCTTGCTGTATCATACGACCGATTTTATCTCGACTTTGACCATAACCAACTCAGTGGTGGTCTTATTATCGGCTACAGTATCATTGATAAGTATGATTGGGGCTTGGATATACTAGGCACGAACACCCAAGCAGGCTTTGACGAGAAAGGCCTTGGCTTTTATAACAGTGGTGTAATTGCAGAGCTTGATGGCATAAAGTCTCGTCGCTATGATTTTGGGGTTGGTCTAAGGCTTACACGCCGATTCGAAAACTCTCAAATCTCATTTGAATACCTTTATGATGTTTCTGGCGCCCATAACAGCTGGGTTGTTAACACCTTCTTTAGCCAAATTTTACCGTGGCGAAACTGGGAATTTAGATCCGGTGTTGGCGTAAGTGCTTATTCAGCTGATTTTACAAATTATTATTTTGGCATTGACCAAGAAGAAGTAGCCGAAAACCGACCTTTTTATGATGCACATGCAAGTACCAGCCTAATATTTGAATTTCATGCTGAATACCCAATAAGCCAAGATTGGGTTTTTCTAGCTGGCTTTCTTTCCACATGGTTTTCAGCAGAAATCGACGACAGCCCAATTATTTCTCAAGGGTATCAGCATAAAGCCAAGGTAGGCCTACGTTATGTTTTTTAGATGGTTTTGTTTGCTAATAATTTTTCCTGTATCAGCACTTGCACAATCTAGCGATGCACAAAATACTTTAACCGCGGTTCCTGATACGTGCGTAGCTCTTCGTGAAGGCCGCGATTGTTATGCCGACGTTGTTATTACGTGGCACCAACCCATTATTGGTAATTATTGCCTACGCGATGCAACATCAAAATACATTATGCAATGTTGGCTCAAACAGCAACAAGGCACATTAAATTACGCGTTTGATTCTAAGCAAAGTATCGCATTTGAACTATTTGATAGTAATACATCAAAAATAATTGGCACTGCAGAAGTAAAACTTCAGTGGGTATATCAAAACAGACAAAAAAAGCGTCGCTGGCGATTATTTTAGCCACTGCATTAAGGATAATTTATGGATAATTACGGCACTATTTTATTAGTAGAAGATGATGCATCATTGGCTCAGTGGGTAGCCGAATACCTAACTGAACAAGGCTACACTACACATGTTTGTCACCGAGGTGATGAAGTTGTCAGTCAGGTAAAAACCTTGAACCCAAACATTGTCCTACTTGATATTATGTTACCTGGTCAAGATGGCATTAGTGTATGTAGAGAACTTCGTAGCTTTTATAATGCGCCTATTATTATGCTTACAGCACGTGATGAAGAAATGGATGAAGTTATAGGTTTAGAGGTAGGTGCGAGCGATTATATAATGAAACCAGTACGCCCGCGCGCTTTGCTCGCTCGTATAAAAGCGGCGCTTCGTCAAAGCAGTGAGCCCAATAAATTGGAAAAAGTAGAAAGCACAATTTCGGTCGGTTCGCTTAATATTAATACCGAATCGAGAAACGTGAAATTTAACGGCCAAGACGTTAATATTTCCAGTGCAGAATATTTACTTTTGCATTATTTGGCAAGTAATGCGGGCCAAGTTGTATCACGTGACGCGGTTTTTAAAGCCACTAAAGGACGTGAATACGACGGACTTGATAGAAGTGTCGATGTGCTTATTTCTGCACTAAGAAAAAAGTTTAGCGACGACCCACAAAACCCTGAAAAAATTAAGACAATTTGGGGGCGTGGTTACTTGCTCGTCTCTACTGCATGGTAACTTACAGCTGTATGCTTAAATGAAAAAGTTTTACATATCACTACTTGGCAGCGCACTGGTATCTATTGTGGTTTTAGGGTGGCTTATAGACGCCTTTAGCCAGCAAACACACACCCCACAAGACGAATTTAGTGTGCAAAGCAAAATGATGATGGGGTTTAGTAAGCAACTGGCAAATATTCCCACCTCTGAACGTGGCGCATATGTTAAGCAGCTAGGTGAAGAGTTTGATCTATCAATCGATTATAAACCTAATGAATCACTTGCTTTACCTCCTTCATTATTACTTCAAATGCATGCTGTCGGCGGATTGATTTTAGAAGATCAGCAAGGTTTTTATATGCTGTATAGCAACCAAGCGCTAAACCCCTTTCATATTTCTATGCGACTTAAAAAAAGCGCAGACACCGATAAACGAAATAATATATTTTTAACTTTGCTTTTTTATGCTGGCTTATGCATTTTAATGGGATTCATTATTGCGCCACTCGCTAAGCGACTAAGTGTACTCAATGAGGCTGCTAAACAGTTTGCATCAGGCAATACACAAGCCAGAATTAACGCCTCGCATTTCACGTATATAAGAGATGTAGAGTTAACGTTTAACCGTATGGCGAGCCAAATTGAAAAACTTGTCGCTGAGAATAAATTAATGGCATCAAGTTTATCGCACGATATACGCACCCCTATTGCCTGTCTTCGCTTTGGCTTAGATGCCGCCTTAGATACCCATGATGAGAAAAAAATAAAAACCTATTTAGAGCGTATGGAAAACGATTTAGATCATATGGAATCCATGCTTAAAAGCTACTTAGCGTTTGCAACACTTGAGCAAAACGCAAACAAATTGACGTACTCTTCTACAAATATAAAGCATTACCTTGAAAACATTTTAGTTCAGCTTGCCCCAAAGTTAGAATCACAAATGCTAAGTGTTGATCTTAATAGCTCAACTGACATTATTGTGGCCGACCTTCATTGGTTAGCACGTGCAATTACAAACCTGCTGACCAATGCCTGCGATTTTGCCGAACAATATATCTACTTGAGCGCCAAAGTTCACGAACGCCAACTTATCATAACTGTTGAAGATGATGGCCCAGGGATTGCCCAAGAAAACTTTAAAAATGTATTAAGCCCATTCTTTAGAGAAGAAGATCATAGAAACCGCGCAGATAAAAGCTATGGCCTTGGCTTGGCTATTGTTGAAAAGGTCGCTGACTGGCATAACGGTACTATTACTGTTAGCAAAAGTAAGCACTTAGGCGGAGCCTGCTTTACCCTTAGTATTACCCAGCATTATAAATCGTAAAGTATAAATTACGCGGTGTAATTAACAGTTTTAAAACAAAATCAACCCATTAATTTTAATCTACTCCTAACATTTACTAAAAACAGCGCATTAATCACACCACTGGAAAACTAAATTATGTGGGATCAGCAAATAAGCACTTTTTATTTTTTTACATTTCCAGTAGATTGTCAGCGCCGTAAAAAAACAGAGAAGTATAATAATATGAGCGCAGTTAGAGGCGAGTTTAGTTCTCGCTTTGGATTTATTATGGCCGCCGCCGGCTCTGCCGTAGGTTTGGGCAACATATGGGGCTTTCCCACACAAACAGCCAGTAATGGTGGTGCCGCATTTTTAGTTGCCTATTTAGTGTTAGCTTTCTTTTTAGCTTATCCTGCGCTAATGGCCGAACTCATGATAGGTCGACACGGGCAAGCCAACGCCGTCGTTTCTTTAACTAAAGTATCTAACAAACCTTGGCAAAAACACTTTGCATTTATTGTCGGCTTTGGGGGTATTTTATGCGCCGGCTTTATACTTAGTTTTTATGCTATTGTTGCAGGTTGGATGCTCAGCGCAACAGCCCAACCTATCGCCGCCTTGGCCGGAGCCGACGCAGCATCAACCTGGCTAAGCGAGCAATCACTTACTCGCAATGTTATTTTTACCCTTGTTTTTATTGTTTTAACAATAGCAATCATTAGCCGTGGTGTTGAAAACGGTATCGAAAAATGGTCAAAGCGCTTGATGCCCGCTTTATTGGGTATTTTATTTTTATTAATTGCTTATGTACTGACTCAAGAAGGTGCAATGGAAGGGTTAAAAGCCTACTTGTTACCTGACTTTTCGTCTATTTTTGACACCCAGTTGATTGTTAGCGCATTAGGTCAAGCGTTTTTCTCATTATCGCTTGGCACAAGCGTTATGATTATATACGGCTCGTATATTAGTAAAAAAGAAAACCTAGTCTCTCTCGGTGCATACGTAACGTTAATTGATGTGTTTATTGCCTTTGTTGCTGGTTTACTTATTATTCCTGCTATGTATGTAGCTCAAGCACAAGGTGTTGAGATATTTTCTGCCAGCGGAAAATTGCTCTCAGAAGATACTTTAGTATTTCAGGTATTACCCGCTTTATTTGAAGGTATGGGCAGTGTAGGTTTATTTGTTGGCTTTGCATTTTTTGCCCTAATGAGTATAGCTGCGCTCACTTCGTCAATATCAATGCTTGAAGCACCTGTTTCCTATGCTGTAGAACGCTTTGCCTTGAAGCGCATTCAAGCAACGTGGGTCATTGGCGCCTTGATAGCAGTTGTTAGCATTACGATTGTGTGTAACCTAGGCGCATTATTTGGTTTAGTGATCACACTTACCACTAAGGTTGCGCAACCATTACTTGGCTTAATGTGCTGTATTTTTGTAGGCTGGATTTGGTACAGAAATTCATTACTACAAGCCATTCAACAGGGCAATCCCGAGGTACAAACTACGCTATTTTGGAAAATATGGCCTTGGTATACTAAGTTTGTGTGCCCTATCGCAATAGGTGCTGTGTTTGTCCACTCGTTATTAAGCTAACAACAACTCATATAAAAGCCCACACTTGTGGGCTTTTATATGATTATAAATTTAACTAGACGTTGTTAATTTTTAGTACCATATCTTGATGCGGTATACCGTCCTCTAAATATGCATCCCCTGTACACTTAAAACCAAATGACTCATAAAAGTCCAACAAATAGGTTTGCGCACCGATAACTATGTCCCGTTCAGGCCAATGCGTTTTACAACACGCTATTGCCTGTTCAACCAATTTACTAGCGATCCCCTTTCCTCTGTGATGCTCACTAACTAAAACACGTCCAATTGCGCTGTACTGTCCGTTTTTTTCATAACAACGAGCGTAGCTCATTAACTGCATATTATCTAACGTATAAATATGCTGAGTAGTTTCAGAAGTATCAACATCATCCATCTCAGGGTAAGGGCACTTTTGCTCTACAACAAATACGTCTACGCGCCCTTTCATAATTGAAAACAAGGTATGAGGGGTCAGTTTATCAAATGGTTCACAGTTAAAATGCATGGTAATCCTTAAGCAAAAACCCAGCTGAAGCTGGGTTTAGTATCTCTATAGTACGAAATGAAAATAAAATTACATTCATCGCTGTACAATATAAAAAGTATTAAGCGAATAAACGCTCTAACTGATCACATAACTGAGACAAGTTTACATGGTCATGTTCAATGGTTACATCAATATACCCATCGCCTCTAAATGCACGATCAAGCTCAATTAAAACGTGAGTTTTGTGGGCTTCTGGTACAAATGACAACTCGATTTCTTGAATTCCAAATAAGCTTCTGCTGTTAGGTTTATATTCAAGCTCTTGGTAACACCCTGAAACAGAAGCAAACGTAGAGGCACGTAAAAAACCTTTTTCAACATCGGCTTTAGATAAACTAAACCCTAATTTATCCATTGCCTGCATACACGTTTTAACTGCTTCATTTGGATAAATATGAAGATGGTCTTTATCTGTTGGATCTAATGCTAAGTCAATATCTAATCCGGTTTCTATCCAAACATGGGACTGGTTGTAACCTGCGTTAATTTCAGTGATCGGTGTTTCTGAATGCAAACGCGCTTCAAAAGGTATGCTTTTTACGTCACCGGGTTCCAACTTACCTATATCGGTAATTCGCCATTGATCAATTACATGATTAGTAAAATAATCACCTTCATCACCAGCCACTTTAACACGGGTCATTAGTAATAAATCTAAGCCTGCAATTTCTTGGCTAACGTCACCTGCTGTAATGACAATATTAGCGTTAAAAAGTTGTCCTGGTTGCAGATGTTCAGTCTCTAAAATAGTGTCAACTTTTGCTGCACCAATACCAACTGATGCTAAAATTTTTTTAAACATATAATTCTCCTTAAGCTGAGCCGCTCTTAAATATGCCCTAACTTAAACGTCTTCGTTACCTCATCTTAACCATAATTAAAAGCCGTTGTCAGTTTAAAAGTAGGATTTAAATGCTTTTAACGGTTAAATATGCATGATTTGTGCGTTTATTATCCAAACAACGTGTTAAAAGCGACTAAATAAACAAAGCTCAAGTGTTATATTTAATTTTCATTAATCGCTGTTTTTAGCTACACTGCAATACCAAATGATGTAATTTTAAGTATTATGGAACTAATCTACTTTGCTACCGCATTTGTGTGTGGTTTTGCCATTTATCAATTAAAACTTCCCCCTCTTATTGGCTTTTTACTTGCGGGCTTTGCGCTGAATCTAGCAGGTTATAAAAGCACAGAATTACTTGATACAATCGCCGCATTGGGCGTTACTTTATTGCTGTTCAGTATTGGCTTAAAACTTAAAGTAAAAAGTTTAATAAAACCCCAAGTGTGGGCACCTGCTTCCCTTCATATTATATTTAGTAGCGCTATTTTTAGCGGTTTCATGTTGTTATTAGGTGTGTTTGCCCTACCTCTTTTTGTTGACTTAAGTTGGCAAAGTGCCTTATTGGTCGGCTTTGCTCTTAGCTTTTCAAGCACTGTATTTGCTGTAAAGGTACTAGAAGAGCGCGGTGAAATGGCAAGCCTACACGGTAAAATCGCTATTGGTATACTTGTAATGCAAGATATTTTTGCGGTTATATTTTTAGCTATTAGTACAGGAAAAGTACCGAACATTTGGGCGCTGGCTATTATTATTGCCTTGCCTTTAATACGCCCTATTATGTATTTTATGCTCAACCGTTCTAAGCATGGTGAACTGCTGCCCTTATTTGGTTTCTTTTTTGCGCTTGTTGCTGGTTATAACGCATTTGAATTTGCAGGCCTTAAAGGTGATTTGGGTGCGCTGATCATAGGCATGATGTTTGCCCCACATAAAAAAGCGGGCGAGCTATCAAAATCCTTACTCAACTTAAAAGATATTTTACTTGTCGGTTTTTTCTTAAGCATTGGTTTAAATGCTGAACTAACAGTTGATTCGCTTATCATTGCCATTGTGCTTATTTTTGTACTCCCTATTAAAGTTATTCTTTATTATGTGTTTACTAACGCGTTTAAATTACGTGCACGTACCTCGCTACTTACCGCATTTACCTTATCTAACTACAGTGAATTTGGCTTGATTGTATGTGCTGTTGCAGCTTCAACAGGTATTATTACCCCTGAATGGTTAGCCGTTATGGCTATTGCGGTATCTATTACCTTTGTTATTGCCTCACCCCTTAACAAACGCTCTAATGAATTATATGTAAAAGTAGAAAGCTGGTTAGTAAAGTTTGAAAGCAAAACACGCCTAGCCGAAGAATTACCAGTAAACCTTAATGATACAAAAATTGTTATTTTTGGTATGGGCCGTATTGGCACCGGTGCTTATGAAACTATCAATACGACTCACCCCAATTTAGTAGCGGGTATAGATATAAAACCCGAAGTTGTCGATAAACATATAAGTAGAGGCCGTAAAGTACTGATTGCAGACGCTACCGACCCTGACTTTTGGCAACGTGTAAACCACTCTCACGTTGAAATGGTCATGTTAGCAATGCCAAAACACATGCAGAACATTTTTGCATTAGAGCAGCTTCAAGCGTCAGGTTACACAGGGCAAGTTACTGCAATTGCAAACTACCCAGATCAACAAAAAGAGCTTGAAAGTATGGGTGTGCACTCAACGTATAACTTTTACTTAGAAGCCGGTAGTGGTTTTGCTGAACATGTAAAACAAGAATTGTTTGGTGAAAAATAGTATTTACTATGTGTAAAGGCACAAAAACAATTCTTTTTTATTAGTAAATAAATAAAAAGCAATTGTATTTACATTCCTTTACAAGTGCATGCACCACGTCTGCAAAAAACAGGTAAACTGTCTTCGTTGGTTAAATATAACCCATGTTAAATACAACCTAGTTAGACTCCAGCTAACAAAAGTTGTGTCGGGCTTTTTACACCAACAAAAATTCTTAAATCAGAGGGCCTACTCCCTCACTCAATAGGCTGTTTCTTGCCCGTCACAGCCTATTTTATTACTCTAAAATACCTTACACTAACCCCATTGATACACTTAAAAGCAAACCTATGGATCCGGAACAATTAAAAATTGCCATAAACACTAAAATGCCGTTTGGAAAATATTCAGGTCGTCCATTATTATTACTTCCCGAACCTTACTTAGTTTGGTTTAAACAGCAAGGTTTTCCAGATTCAAAACTAGGCAGTCAGTTAGCTATGATGTACGAGGTTAAGCTAAATGGCTTAGAGCAAATGCTTATGCCATTGCTAGAAAAAAAATAAAATTTTACGAAACTATTTTATAAATTGGCGGTCTATTTAATTGCTACTTGTTGATTTTGGTTTTAACCACAAAAAAAGCGCCTTTTGGCGCTTTTTTTATTTTTTAGTTTTGCTCTATGGGTAAGCTAATAATGAACTTTGCTCCACCTAAAGACGAATGTTCAATACGATAACTTCCCTGATGCCAAGCAATAATTTTTGCAACAATCGCTAACCCAAGGCCAATCCACCTGTTTTTTTGCCTCTACTTTTATCAAGCCGCGTAAAGGGCTTAAATACGTTTTCTCGCTCTATTTCAGCAATGCCCCTGCCATCATCTTCAATTACAAACTGTACTTCGTTATGCTGAGTAACAAGCGATATTTTAACTTGGCTATTAGCGTATTTAATTGCATTACCAATTAAATTTTAAAAAGCGCGCGCCATAAAATGCGGATCACATTGGTAAATCAGGCTGCTTGGTAATGCTTCATCCAAATTAATTTTCTTATCAAAATTAAGCTTTTCAACGCTAACTTTTATTAACTCAACCAAATCAGTTGGGTATGGTTGTAGGCTAGGTTGTTGAGAGTCTAGTTTTGCGTAGTCAAGCATCTCAGAAACTAAACTTTCAAGCTCATTAATATCGCTGTTCATATTAGCAATATAAACTTCACTTTTTTCATCTGATAAACGTTCATCTAGCATTACTGTTGCAAACTTTAAGCGAGCTAAGGGGGTTCTAAATTCATGAGAAACCGACGAAGTCAGCTCTTGTTGAGCGTTTAATAAAAAACTGATGCGTTGTTGCATTAAACTGAGTGTTTCAGTAATTGGTAAAAAAAACGACTTGGAAGTATCAGAGAGTTGAAAGTCTTGAGCACCTTCAACGGCTTTACATGCATTACGCAATTTAGAGAAGTCACGCCAAAGTAGAAAGCTCCATAAGCCTACAGGAATCCCCACAATAGTGAGCAATAATACGTATGGCCATACAGAGGTCGTTACGGGGGTATCTAATCCTATAGGCCCTACCTGCAAAAGCTCATTGTCATTGAGGGTAATATACCAAACAACTCGCTGTTGTTTATCATATAAATATAAGTAGTGATGACTATTTAACTGAACCAGCTGTTCTTGAGGTAGTGCTAAATCAGCACGACTAATAACAAGGCTTTTGTAGTGCTCCTTTAATTTTGCTAATCCATTGGGTGTTTGTGAAAGCAGCCAAAGCGACTGCCCAAATTCGTCATCAAGAAAAACGTGCTGTCGCGATTCATCATATGGCCATAATTGTTCTATAACACCGCTAACAACAAACAATGAAACCACAATATAAATATATAAACTTGCAAACAGCTTTCCCATTAATGCCTATTAACCTTGTATTTAAAGATCCCACGCATCGGAAACAAATAAGTAGCCTTGACCCCATACTGTTTTTATACGAAATGGCTTGTCGCTATTATCACCCAGCTTTTTACGGATACGCGACACTCGAACATCAACGGTGCGATCGAGCCCGTCATATTGGCGACCAATCATATGTTGATGTACATGCTCTCTACTAAGCACTTGGCCAGCGTTTGAGGCTAACAACCAAAGTAACTCAAACTCATGCGACGTTAACACTATCTCTTTGTCAGATAATTGCACTATACGGCTGGTCTTATCAATGATTAAATCACCAAACTGTAATTCTTCGCTCGTTTTTGTCACTGTTTGACCACGGCGTAATAGCGCATTGACTCTTGCGAGTAACACACGAGGCTCAGCTGGTTTAATAACATAATCATCTGCGCCAAGTTCTAAACCCAATACTTGGTCAAAATCTTCGCTTTTAGCGGTTAACATTAAAATTGGTAAAGAAAACTTATCACGCACTTGACGACACACGCTAAATCCATCTTTGCCCGGCAACATAACATCTAAGATCATTAAATCGGCGTGATTATTTTCTAAATAACCAAACACCTCATCACCACGCTCTAAAACTGCGACTTCTAATCCATTATGTTCAAGGTAATCTTTTGTGAGTTGCTGTAAACCAAGATCATCTTCAACAAGTAGAATTTTTGGCATTGATTGCTCCTAAATTAAAAAAAGCTCCATGGTGAACGAAGCCGACGCCTACTTTTTTGTACATGAGTACTTTGTACTTCAACCTGTGCTTTAGCTATTAACACGCCAGATTCCGAATTGATTAAGGAGTATATGGTTTCGACCTGAACACGCGCTTTATAATTAAACTCTCCTGCGCGCTGCTGTTGCCAGCAATGTATCTTTTTACTCTGTTCATATATGCAAACATCCCTCACCACATCGCCCTGCCATTCAAACTTTAAATCAAGATCGCAAAAGTCCTGTACCTGAGAAATGACACATACTTTGGGTGACACAGTAAACGACGCAGCTTGCGCATTACTGAGGGGGATAAGTAGTGGCGCTAAAAATAAAATGACCATTAATTGTTTCATATTAAAAAGTGCGTTCGAATCCTATAAATGCAGTCATTGAATAGTCACGCTCTAACAGCGGACTATCATTAATAGCCGAGTAGTCATAATAAGCTAAATGGAAACGAACAGAATATTCATCTCTTAAGGGTAATCGCCCATCAATTTTTGCATAAGGTTGCCAACTGCTGGCAACCTCAACATCGCCCAATAAAGTTTCGCCGTCTTTAAGGCCATAATAATAGGTATTTAGTTCCGCAGATTTATAATTTAAACCAAACGATGGTTTAATATTTACGGGCCCAAGTTGAGTATGGTATTGCCACTGTAATGCACCGCGAACACCGTTATAAACATTTGTCACATCATGCAGTAATTGAACAGAAAACACTTGGTGATCACTCACATAATGATAAGCAAGCCCTGTGTCTAGGGCTAGGTTGCGTTTATGTAGGTCATTTAAATTAACATTTTTTACTGATGAGGCCTCTGCAGCCTGCAAATAAAAAGGGCTATCTGCACTGCTGCTTTGCAGCGTAAGCACATTACTTGGATGCCAATCTATAAAAAAACGAGACTCAGTATTAAGCTCGCTAACAACGTTAAATTGGTGTTTAGAAGTTTGAAGTAAAGAATAGCCTAAACGACCATTATCAAAAAACCAATCTTCAGCATAAAACGCTATTTGAGGAATAACGACTAAAGGAACATTATCACCACCACGCAAAGGATTAGTGATCACACCGACCCCTGCGTTAATACTAAAAATTAGCTGATGAGATTGAACATGCTGCTCTGAGAACTCTTGATCCGAATGCGTATTTGGCTTGGCACTTAATGTAAAACAAGTGAGCAAAAAATTTAAACAAAGAATGGTAAATAGAAAGAAATTAAACCGCATCAGCGTAAATCAGAACATAAAATTATTCATTTACGGATAGTAACAAGGTTACCTAAAACTATCTGTAGCTGATTACAATCATTCACACTTTTTATACACAAAATAAAAGTTTAAACCCCTTATAAAAATTAGATATCAGGGGCTATTTCTACTCGGTTGCGTCCATGTGTCTTAGCAATATAAAGTGCTCTATCGGCACGCTCAACCAGCACTGAGCTTTTTGTAAACGGTCGTAGCATAGCTAAACCAAAGCTTGCTGATATTGCACGCTTGTTGTTTACATCTTGTTTTTTACGAATAGCTAATTTCGCAATTTCTTGCCTTATACACTCAGCAAAAGCAACTAAATCATTTATGGTGTCAAAATAAGCAGTAATACAAAACTCTTCCCCGCCGTAGCGATACACTTTTGCTTTGTCGGTTAAGTTTTCTTTTACTTTTTTTGCCACTAGCTTAATAACTTCATCGCCTTTTTGGTGGCCAAAGTCATCGTTAAATCGCTTAAAGTGATCAATATCAAACATAATCAGTGCAGCAAGGGAGCTTTCTGTCGTTTGCTCTGAGTACTCACGGCAAAAGTCATTAATATCAGAGTCAAATTTACCTCTGTTATAAAAACCTGTTAATGGGTCTGTGTCGGCAGCTTCTTTAGAAAGATTAAGCGCTTCTTTTAAGTCTTTAATTTCATTATATGCAACCGATAACTTTGTTTGAAATTCGCGAGCAGAGTCTTGCATTGCAATAGACTCATCAGTCAATCGCTCAACACAACCAAGAATATCGTTAAAAGAGTTAGTATCTATCAGGTTGTTTATTTCGTTCTGCGAGTCAATCAGTGAAGTACTGAAACTTTTAGAATGACCAAGTGTGATACTTATATCTTGCTGGATATTTTCAACCGTATTATGAAATTTATCCGACATTTCCTGAAAAAGAGCTAAATCTTCATCACTAAGGTGCTTATCAAATATTTCTTTTGCTTTACTTTGAGTGCATGTTTGGTGCTCTGAAATAACTTGATCTAATTCAATGTTTAAAGACGGTTTATTACCCTGAAAATAGCAATACCAAATAGCATAATTAATAGGTGTTACCGGCATACGGTACTTCACCATCATGGGTACTGCTTTTTTTAAATACTGAGCGGAATGAGAAAGTGATACAGCATTATTCATAAAGAACTCTCAAGCGTCATTTTTATTATTAGCATTCAATGTTAAGTAATAGTAAACCTTTACGCAAGCCATAATAATACTATTTTATGAACTTATTTAACGGTAAAAAAATCTAAATCGCTTTTGCGTCTAAAGTTTGTGCAATATTCCACAAAGCACTAATAGCGGGGTCGTTGAGCTCTTTTCTTAAAACTGCTAAGCCAATGTCAAAGCCTTCAGGGGCTTGCATTTTTGGTGTGAGTATCTGTACTTTGTTTTTTAGTGGGCTGTTATCTAATACTATTTTAGGAACCATTGCTACACCAAATCCTAGGCTAACCATAGACACCATTGCCTCATGCCCCGCCACTTGTGCATAAATTTTTCCGTGAATATTGTTTTTTCGCCACCACATTTCTAGGCGCTGCCTAGAAAAGCCTTGTTCTGGCACAATAAACTCTAATTCAGACCAATCAAGCTCTGTATTGTTTGATGTTAATTTTTCAGTAATCGTACATTGAACTTTTGGCCCAATAAGCACTAATGGTGAATGGCCTATATCTACAAAAGCAATTTGCGCGGGTAATTTTCCAGGTTTAGCTGCTATTGCCATTGATTCATGACCATCCAGCACACGGTTTATAGCTAACGCAGGGTCGCCCGTATTTAAGGTTATTTCTATATACTGATGCTGCGCTCTGAGTTGCTCTAAAATTTGATGCAAAAAACTATAAGACGCGGTAACAGAGCAATAAATACTGACTTTTCCATAAATATGTTGCTGTGGCTCTTTCACATTAGCTTTAAATCGTTGCCAGTTAGCAAGGGTAGCAGTGGCGTAATCAATAAAAGACTCTCCCTCTTTTGTTAATTTTACACTGCGGTTATCGCGCATAAATAGCGCAACGCCCACCTCTTCTTCTAGGTGTTTAATATTACGACTTAATGTAGGCGCACTCACATGGCAAAGCTCACTTGCTCTAGCAAAGTGCAGTGTTTTAGCCAACGCTAAAAAATATTTTAAATGCTTATGATCCATAGCAACACCAGTATTTCATATTTTGAAATACTTTAATTCAAATATATCATTTTACGCAAGTAACATTTTTAAATATGGTGTTTACAAGCGCTAAATACAGCGCATCTAACAAACATATTTATAGGACACTAACAATGGCGAATTACTTTAATACCTTACCTTTACGCGAACAATTAGCGCAATTAGCGCAATGTGAATTTATGGACGCAAGCGAATTTACAGACGGTGTTAACGCACTTAAAGGTAAAAAACTAGTTATTGTAGGTTGTGGCGCACAAGGTTTAAACCAAGGCCTTAACCTACGCGATTCAGGTTTAGACGTGTCTTATACGTTACGCGATTCAGCTATTGCTGAGCGCCGCCAATCATTTTTAAACGCATCTGAAAACGGCTTTACTGTAGGTACTTACCAAGAGCTAATTCCAACAGCTGACGTAGTACTTAATTTAACGCCAGATAAACAGCACACAGCAGTCGTTAACGCCATCATGCCGTTAATGAAGCAAGGTTCTACACTTGCTTACTCACATGGCTTTAATATTGTTGAAGAAGGCATGCAGGTTCGCGAAGATATCACTGTAATCATGGTTGCACCTAAATGCCCAGGTTCTGAAGTACGTGAAGAGTACAAACGTGGCTTTGGTGTACCAACACTTATTGCCGTTCACCCAGAAAACGACCCACAAGGTCATGGCCTAGCACAAGCTAAAGCCTACGCTGCTGGCACAGGTGGTGACCGCGCAGGTGTGCTTAAATCGTCATTCATTGCTGAAGTTAAATCAGACCTTATGGGTGAGCAAACTATTTTATGCGGCATGTTACAAACGGGTTCTATTTTATGTTTTGACAAAATGATTGAAAAAGGAATTGATGCAGGTTACGCATCTAAACTAATTCAATTTGGTTGGGAAGTGATCACAGAAGCTCTTAAATACGGCGGCGTAACAAACATGCTTGACCGTTTATCTAACCCAGCAAAAGTGAAAGCATTTGAACTTAGTGAAGAGCTAAAAGTTATTATGCGTCCACTTTATAATAAGCACCAAGACGACATCATCGACGGTACATTTTCACGTGTAATGATGGAAGATTGGGCAAACGATGATGCTAACCTTCTTAAATGGCGCGCAGAAACAGCTGAAACTAATTTTGAAAAAACACCCGCTGGTGATGTAGAAATTTCAGAACAAGAATTCTTCGACAACGGTATTTTGATGGTCGCTATGGTTAAAGCAGGTGTTGAACTTGCATTCGAAACTATGACAGCGGCTGGCATTATTGAAGAGTCTGCATACTACGAGTCGCTTCACGAAACACCACTGATTGCTAATACCATTGCACGTAAAAAGTTATTTGAAATGAATCGTACTATTTCAGACACTGCTGAATATGGGTGTTACTTATATAACCATGCTTGCTTACCATTACTTGCTGACTTTATGAAAAATATTGACACAGATGTAATTGGTAAAGGCTTAGGTGAGCAAAGTAACCAAGTAGACAACAAAGCGTTAATTGAAATTAATACAGCGCTGCGTGAGCACCCGGTTGAAATAGTAGGCGCTAAATTACGTGGCTATATGTCAGCCATGAAAAAAATTGTTTAACGTTATCCTTTAAGTTTCGCTTGTTAGAAACCAAGCTCACATGCTTTGCGTGTGGGCTTTTTTATGCCCTATAGTTTAGTTAAAAAAGGGCTATTTTCATGTTCATTCGCATTATTTAACTCTAAATAAATTGTGTGCTAACATCATATTCTACTTCGTTGTAAAAAATTATTATAAAATGATACAAAAACTCTCTATTACCCAAAAAATCACAGCACTTGGCAGTGGCATCGCTATTTTTGTTGCAGCACTCATTGGTATTACATCGTTATACAGTTCTGAAGATATAATAGAACAACGCATGATTGAGTCAGAGCTACCAGGTAAGTTGCAAACAATTAGTAACCACATTGGTGGTGAAATAAATATGCTAATTGGTGCTGCAGAGCAACTCTCATCTAACGAGTTTATTTTACAATGGTCACAAACTAATAATAACGATGCATTGCTTTTAAAAGAGCTTAACCGCTTGGTAGAACAATACGACCTAGCCACTGCATCGTGGGCTAACCGAAACACCGCACAATACTGGAATCAGGATGGTTTTTTACGCGTATTAAAAAACGATGAAGCCGATGGGTGGTTTTTTGCCTTCAAAGAATCAAGAAAACCCTACTCTATCAGTATTTACCAAGAGTCAGTGAACGACGTAAAAATGTTCATTAACCACCAACAAGTAAATGGTAAAGGTTTGGCAGGGCTTGCAAAAAGTATTACTGACATGCAAAAGCTACTGCAACAATTTAAAATTGAGCAAACAGGGTTTGTATTTATTGCTGATAAAAGCGGCCTTATTCAATTGCACAAAGATTCGAGTAAAGTAGCAAAAGCAAACATTGACTCGGTTTATGGATCGAATATTAGTAATCAAATATTAAGCTCGAATGGCTTTAAGTTAAAAGAAATCGACCTCGATGGCCAAGCCACTCTCGTAGCAGCGACCCCGATAGAAAATACTGACTTATTTATTGTGGCTCAAGTGCCAAAAAGTGAAGTATTTGCAAGTGTAAGTACGCTTCAGTGGCAAATATTTACATTTACTTTAATCATTGCCTTAATTGCTAGCCTAATTAGTTACTTATTAGCGCGTTCGTTGTCTTCGCCGTTATTTAAAATGGGCGAATTATTCTCTCGTTTAGGTTCTGGCGACGCAAACTTAGCATACAGGTTACCCGAATCAAGCCAAGCCGAGCTTAATAACTTAAGTGCGGGCTTTAATCAGTTTATTAGTAAAATTGAAGTGGCCATTGGCCAAGTTGCCACAGAAAGCCACGATATAAAGCGCAGTTCTGACCATGTGTTTGAACAAGCTAAACGTAATTCTCAGGCTATAGACAGCCAAAAAGAACAAACTATTTCTGTAGCCGCAGCCATTAACCAAATGGGTGCAACTGTTCAAGAGATTTCTCAAAGCGCAGCTAACGCCGCCAAACTTACCGATAGCAGTCGCGAAAACACAATGCAAAGCCACAATCAGGTAATGCAAAGCCAAGCAACTATCTCTGCGCTTGCAAGCGACATTGACGGCATAACAGAGCAAGTGTCACTGCTCTCTAAAAAGACGGTTGATATTGCCAGTATTATTGATGCGATTCGCAGTATTTCAGAACAAACAAATCTATTGGCGTTAAATGCGGCAATCGAATCTGCTCGTGCTGGTGAGCATGGCAGAGGGTTTGCGGTTGTTGCCGATGAGGTAAGAGCGCTGGCAAACCGCACTTCACAATCAACTAACGAAATTCAATCAATGATTGAAGAGCTGACCCAAATATCAGATGACGTAGTAAAAGATATTAGCCAGTCAAAAGATAAAGCGCAGCAAAGTGTGGGGGCCATGCAAAACTCCGTTGAGTTACTTGATGTGATTAGCGAAACATCTAATCAAATAAATGACATGGCAACCCTAATTGCAACGGCTACCGAACAACAAAGTAATGTAGTCGCCGATGTAGGGCGTAACATTGAGCAAATTAGCGAAATTAGTGACAACGCCATGAGTGAGCAGATGAATACTGAGCAAGCTATTCGTGACCTAGCAAGCAGCGCTCAAACATTAGATGCCTTAGTGGCAACCTTTGAAAAGCACCGTTAAAACCTCTGAACTATACCGATTCGCTTAATCAATGATCCCAATGGGTTGATATCAACGCGAATTGGTATTAAACACCTCCTCTAAACAAAATTGCGACTACAATTAGTTTGGAGGTGGTTATGTTGTGGTCAACTAATTCC
>NZ_PNDV01000027.1:0-60013 GCF_005930865.1 Pseudoalteromonas sp. S554
ACACAATATAAAGATTCTTTGTGTTAGTTAAACACTAACGAATTCTGGCCATTGCCTATAAACACATTTTACTTTGCTAAAGCTACTGATTAAGCTCTTAGCCGTTTCTATGGGTTAACTTTAGAGTTATTACTCAAATTTCACAAGCGATAAAAATAAACCTGATAGATGAAAAAAACTAAACTATAGACCTTAGTCTAATAGCCATGCTTTAAGTAACGAAATATTTGCCTGTAAGGCACTCGGTAAATCTTTACTCTATTAGGCATAGAACAACTCAATGCCCCTGTATGAAACTAAGTAAACCATTATTCTTTAATGTTATTTATGACAAAACCAGTCTGTTTCTTATTAAGTAAAATGAATTTTTTAAGTTGAATGTGTATTCGTTCCCTGAACAGCAGGCACAAAAAAAGCGCTATAAAAGCGCTTTTTGTTCTAAAAAAATATTTAAATTATTTGGTTTTCTTTCCAAGCTTGCTCTTTAGCTAAGCGCTTTTTTCGCTTGTCACAAGGATCATCGCAATCACAGGCTTTATCGATGCCTACCGAGCCTAATCCACCGCAGCTGCTGGCCATCGATTTTCTTTGCACGATCATACCTACAGCCATTGCTGTAACAATTAAAATTAGTAAGCCAAAAGTAAGAAAAAAAAGTGACATTGCTTAGCCCCTATTGATCAGCAATAAATTAAGCCCAAACTATTTTTGGGCAGTTAATATTATATACCCAACCTCTATGGAAATAAACCAGCTTTGAATACTTACAAGTAGGGTTCAAATGCAGGGCTTGAATACGTAACTAAGCCATCAGGCGATTTAGCAATTAAATACACTGCTAAGTTATTAGCTTGTGCATAAGCTTGTGCTTTTTCCATACCCATAACTGTTAAAGCAGTTGCTAAGCCATCTGCGGTCATTGCACTTGGGTGTAATACTGTTACAGAAACTAAGTCGTGCTTAATTGGCATTCCTGTTACAGGGTCAATCAAATGGGTGTATGTTTCGCCATCCATTATATAAAAGATACGGTAATCCCCAGATGTAGCAATTCCCATAGTGCCTGGTAGTAAAATTCGGTGCACTTCACGCTTACCTGGCTCTGCATCTGGTTGTTCTATTGCAATTACCCAGCCTTGTCCATTTGGCTTTTCGCCAGACATACGCAGCTCACCGCCAATCTCAACCATGTAATTAGTAATGCTATGGCTTTCTAGTAATTGCGCCACTTTGTCTATGCCGTACCCTTTAGCAGTTGCAGAAAATGATAGTTCTAGTCCATCAACTGTTTTTGCTAAACCTTGTTCATTTAATACAAGCTTATCTACACCAATATTTGCAACCATTGCCTGAAGCTCATCATCAGTGGGTCGTTTGGTCGGCTTTTTATCAGGGCCAAATCCCCATAAATCAATCAATGGTCCCATTGTTACATCAAGTGTATTGGTAGACTCTCCTATACGAATGGATTCGCTTATAACGGCTCTGAAGTCTTCACTTATTGGCATAAATTGATTTGCTGGCAAGCGATTAAATGTATTTATCTCCGAGTCTTTAATGTATGTAGACATAGACTGGTTTACATCGACTAATACAGCATCTATTTGTTCTTGTATTTGAAGAGCAGACATTACCTCTTGCTCGTCATAATATTTAATATGATAGGTAGTCCCCATGGTTTTACCTTCTAAATAGGTTTCCTTTGGGACCGATTCTGCGCATCCAGATAACAGTAAAGTCAGCGTAATGATAAATAAGGCGATTATGCCCTGGGGAGTATTTACTTTGTTCATAACAACCCTACTTAATAGGTTAAAAATTAATAAATAAGAATAAAAAAGCCTCGTAACACAGAGTGCTACGAGGCTGATATTTTAACCAAAACTAATCTGTTTTGATATGCGTGTTAGCCACCGAAATCATCTAATAAGATATTTTCGTCTTCAACACCTAAGTCTTTAAGCATATTGATAACTGCTGCGTTCATCATTGGAGGACCACACATGTAGAACTCACAATCTTCCGGCGCTTCGTGGTCTTTAAGATAGTTCTCAAATAACACGTTATGGATAAAGCCAGTATAGCCTTCCCAGTTATCTTCAGGTTGTGGATCTGAAAGCGCTGTGTGCCAAACGAAGTTATCGTTTTCAGCAGCTAGGCCGTCAAAATCTTCAACGTAGAACATTTCACGCTTAGAACGCGCACCATACCAAAAACTCATTTTGCGCTTAGAATTTAAACGTTTAAGCTGGTCGAAGATATGTGAACGCATTGGTGCCATACCTGCACCACCACCTACAAATACCATTTCAGCGTCAGTTTCTTTAGCGAAGAACTCACCAAATGGACCTGAAATAGTCACCTTGTCACCTTCTTTAAGTGACCAAATGTACGAAGACATTTTACCACAAGGTAGGCTTAGGTTTCTTGGCGGCGGCGTAGCGATACGCACGTTAAGCATGATGATGCCTTCTTCTTCTGGGTAGTTAGCCATTGAGTAAGCACGAATTGTTTCTTCGTCTACTTTTGACTCCAGGTCAAAGAAACCAAAATGATTCCAGTCGCCACGATACTCTTCAGGAACATCGAAATCGGCGTATTTAACATGGTGAGCTGGTGCTTCTATTTGGATGTAACCACCCGCACGGAAAGGCACTGATTCGCCATCTGGAATTTGTAGCTTAAGTTCTTTAATGAAAGTTGCTTTGTTATCGTTAGAGATAACTTCACAGTCCCATTTTTTAACACCGAAAATTGACTCTTCAAGTTCAATTTCCATGTCATTTTTAACATTTACCTGACACGCTAAACGACAACCTTCGCGGGCTTCACCTTTAGAGATGTGATCAAGTTCAGTTGGTAGAATATCGCCGCCACCTTCTTTAATGTGAACGCGACACTGACCACAAGAGCCACCGCCACCACATGCAGAAGATACGAAAATACCCGACTCAGATAGTGCACCTAATAGCTTACTACCTGCTGATGTTTTAATGGCTTTGTCTGCATCGCCATTAATACCGATGATGATATCACCGCTTGCAACTAGTTTAGACTTAGCACCAATGATGATTAAAACTAGTATTACAACGATAGCGATAAAAACACCAACGCCTAAGAAAATATCCATGATTGACCTCGCTATTATTACAGTGAAATACCAGAAAATGACATAAAGCCAAGACCCATCAAGCCAACAGTGATAAAGGTAATACCTAAACCACGTAAACCATCTGGTACGTCTGAATACTTCATTTTCTCACGGATACCTGCAAGTAATGTAATTGCAAGCGCCCAGCCCACACCAGCGCCAATACCATATACAACAGACTCGCCGAAGTTATAGTTACGCTCAACCATGAAGGCTACCGCACCAAAGATTGCACAGTTAACTGTGATCAATGGTAAGAAAATACCTAATGCGTTGTATAGTGGTGGAAAGAACTTATCTAATGCCATTTCAAGAATTTGCACTAGTGCTGCAATAACACCAATGAAAGTTAAGAAACGTAAAAAGCTAAGATCAGCTTCTGGGTAACCTAGCCACTCAAGTGAACCTGGAGCTAATACCGCGTGGTAAACCAAGTTGTTAACTGGTACAGAAATACCAAGTACAACAATAACCGCTACGCCTAGGCCAATTGATGTAGTTACTTTTTTAGACACGGCTAAAAATGTACACATACCTAGGAAGAACGCTAAAGCTAAGTTTTCAATAAAAACGGCTTTTACAAATAAACTAATATAATGTTCCACTTATCGCCCCTTACGCTTTAGCTTCTACTTGGTCTTTCTTATAAGTACGAAGTACCCAAATGAATAAACCAATGATGAAGAATGCACTCGGTGGTAAGATCAATAGACCCATAGGTTGGTACCAACCACCATTTTGTACTAATGGAATAATATCAACACCGAATAGTGAACCCTTACCGAATAGCTCACGAATGAAACCAACAGTAAGAAGTACTACAGAGTAACCTAAGCCGTTACCAATACCATCAAGGAAAGACATTAATGGTGGTGACTTCATCGCGTATGCTTCAGCACGACCCATTACGATACAGTTAGTAATAATCAGACCAACGAATACAGAAAGCTCTTTTGCCGTAGCATAAGAGAAAGCCTGCAGTACTTGGTCAACAACGATTACTAATGACGCAATAATCGTCATTTGTACGATAATACGCACTGACGATGGGATGTGATTACGAATAGTCGAGATAAAAAGGCTTGAAAATGCGGTTACCAAGGTCAATGCGATTGACATGATTAATGCGTTTTTTAAGCTAGACGTTACAGCCAACGCAGAACAAATACCGAGTACTTGAAGTGCAATTGGGTTGTTAGCGAAAACTGGCCCAAACAGGACCGCCTTCATTTCTTTAGTATCAGCCATTATTTCAATGCTCCATTACGTACTTTAGCAAGGAAAGGGCCAAAGCCGTTTTCGCCAGTCCAAAAATCAACCGCGTGATCAACACCGTTAGATGTTAATGTAGCACCTGAAAGACCATCGATTTTATGCTCATCACCGCCCGCAGTTCCTTTAACGATCTGGATTGGTAATTCTTTACCTTCCCACGTTGCAGTCCACTGTGGGTTTTGAATTTCACCACCTAGACCAGGTGTTTCGTTGTGCTTATAAAAGATGATGTCTTTAATTGTTTCACCATCGCTTTCAAGCGAAATAAAACCGTACATCAAACCCCATAAACCATAACCCTGGATAGGAAGAATAATTGCATCTGTAGAGCCATCGTCTTTTTTAGAGATGTAAACAGGTGCACGCTTAGTGATACGTTGTATACCAGCGATGTCCTTAATTCCATTCTCTTTTAAAGATTTGCTCAGCTCTGCATCATATTTGCTTTTTTCAAAGTCAAAGTCTTCTACAGGGTCTGCAAAATCACCGCTTTGCATATCAATAAAGCGTGTTTCGATTTTAGCTTCAAACGTTTCAGCAACGTTATCAACTTTGCTAATACCCGCGGCTGCTAAAATATTGCTTTGAATATCTTTTGCTTTGTTTGCTTTTTGCAAAGGACGAAGTTGCACTGACGTTAGCGATACAATTACTGCACACACCAAACATAATGAGACAACAACAGCTAGCGTTTTGCCAATTGATTCGTTATTACTAGACATTACGTGCCAACCTCCGCTTGATATTAGCTTGCACTACAAAGTGATCGAATAATGGTGCAAACAAGTTAGCAAACAAGATTGCCAGCATGATGCCTTCAGGGTATGCAGGGTTAACAACACGGATCATGATAACCATAAAGCCAATAAGCGCACCGTATGCTAATTTACCTTTATCAGTAAATGCAGCAGATACAGGGTCAGTAGCCATAAAGAACATACCAAATGCAAAGCCACCTAGCACCATGTGCCAGTACCAAGGCATAGCAAACATTGCATTAGTTTCTGAACCAATTGTGTTTAGTATTGATGAAGTGATCACCATACCTAGGAATACACCTAGCACAATACGCCAAGAAGCAATGCGAACGTAAATTAAGAATAAACCACCAATAAGTACAGCAAGCGTTGACGTTTCACCCATAGAACCTTGGATAAAGCCGTAGAACGCATTCCACCACATTTGCATGTTAGCGTAACCTAAGTCACCACCTAACGTACCTGCAAATGCTTGACCTAGCATAGTTGCACCAGAGAACGAGTCTACGGCAGTCCATACTGTGTCACCTGAAATTTGCGCTGGGTATGCGAAGAATAAGAACGCACGACCTGCAAGAGCAGGGTTTAAGAAGTTACGACCAGTACCACCAAATATTTCTTTTGCGATTACAACACCAAAAGTAATACCTAGTGCAACTTGCCATAAAGGAATTGTGGCAGGCAAAATTAGTGCAAATAGCACTGATGTTACGAAGAAACCTTCATTTACTTCATGCTTACGCACAGAAGCAAACAACACTTCCCAAAAACCACCAACAACAAACGTTGTTGCATAAATAGGTAGGAAGAAACACGCTCCGTAGAACATTTTTGCGCCCCAACCTGCATCGGCAGTCAAATCACCACCTAGTAGCTGGAACAAACCTACTTGCCAAATGTTAGCTAGCTCAAAACCATTACCAAGCGCCATAGCTGCTTGATGACCGATGTTGAACATACCAAAAAACATGGCAGGGAACGTCGCCATCCACACTAAAATCATCATACGTTTTAGGTCGATGTTATCGCGAACGTGAGTTGAACCTTTGTTTACATAACCTGGTGTGTAAAAAATAGTCGCGGCTGCTTCATACAGTGCGTACCATTTTTCGTGTTTTCCACCTGGTTCAAAATGCGGCTCGATATCTTCTAAGAAAGTTTTTAAACCCATTTTAGCCTTCCTTCTCGATCGTAGTTAAGCAATCGCGTAGGGCTGCGCCGTACTCGTATTTGCCAGGACAAACGAAGGTGCATAACGCTAAATCTTCTTCATCTAATTCAAGCGCACCTAATGAAATTGCACTGTCTAAATCACGAGACAATAAGTCACGTAGTAATAGCGTTGGCAAAATATCAAGTGGCATAACACGCTCGTAGCTTCCAAGTGGAACCATGGCACGTTTTGAACCACCCGTAGACGTTGTCATTTTGAATAAACGACTCGGAGTAAGGTGAGACAAGAATGTACGCGTTACAGAGAATTTATCACTACCTGGTGCAATCCAGCCAAACAATTCCTTTTCGCGACCTTCAAGTAAAACAGATACTTGAACATGGTAACGACCTAAGAATGCATGAACACCAGACGACGTAGCACCTGCAAGTACAGAACCAGAAATAACACGGTTATCACCGTCTTCTAATTCCCCTGCCACTAAGTCATCTAATGAAGCACCTAATTGTGTTTTCACTAAACGTGGATTTTTAACGCGAGGACCTGCAAGAGAAACAACACGATCTGTGTAAATTTCACCAGTAAGGAATAGGTGACCATACGCAATAACGTCTTGGTAACCGATATGCCAAACTTGCTTGCTAGCAGATACAGGGTCAAGGTTGTGAATATGAGTGCCTACAAGTCCAGCCGGATGCACACCACCAAACTCATGTACTTCTACTTGAGCAATAGATGAGCTAGGGATTTGGCTGCCAGCTTGCTTACAAACAAATACTTTTCCATCGGTCAAACGCGATACAACAGCTAAGCCTGCTTCGAACGCTTGCGCATTTTCAGCAATAATCACTGCAGGATCTGCAGCAAGAGGATTAGTGTCTATAGCGGTAACAAATATAGAGCTAGGATTTGCATCCACAGCCGCTACTTTGCTGAATGGGCGAGCACGTAGTGCTGTCCATTGACCTGACTGAATAAGCACTTCTTTAGCTTTTTCACGATCTAAGCTTATAAGCTCAGATTCAGAGAAAGAGTCAAAGGTGATTTGCTCACTGCCGTTTACTTCAATAACAACAGATTGCAGCACACGTTTAGCACCACGATTTATTTCTTTTACAACACCAGAAGCTGGTGCGGTAAATAGGACGCCTGGGTTCTTTTTATCTTCAAAAAGTACCTGGCCTTTTTTAACTTGGTCATCCATACGAATATGCATGGTTGGACGCATACCTATAAACTCTTCACCTAGCACGGCTACTCTTTTGACGGGTGAACCGTCGTGAATAACTTGCTGAGGTGCGCCATCTAATGGTAAATCCAGACCTTTTTTTATGTTGATCATACGCACTTGCACTACATTAACGGAAAGAAACTGAAAAATCGTACCAACCACGTCGCCATTTAAGCTACCCCAAGTTATTTCAATGTATAAAAGAAAAACTCGCTTTGGTCATTAAACAGGCAACGCGGTAAAAACTCTTCACATATTGCCTTAATTTTAACACCATTGTGGGTGACTATGCGAGTGTATTTATGAAAATTATACGACTGAAACGCTTATTTGGTTTTGTTAGCTAGATTTAATAAAATTTAAGTTAGACCAAAGTGGTAGCTTAAGCAAAGAATGAGGTTTTTTAATTGATAAAAGTCGCATGAAGCGACTTTTAAATTAGGGCATGTTGACTTTATAGGATTAAAGCTTACTGAATCTTAAGGCGGTACCTGTTTAGCAATAATACTTATTTATGGGCAATAACCACACAACATCAGTTCTGTATTACCGAAATGCCAAACAGTTTACCAAAAAAGACAAGCAAGCCCTGACTATTCACTTAATTGATTAATCAATCATATTTGCAATTGCTTGAACTGGCTCTACATCTTGGTCGTAATCAACTGACTCAATGCCAAAACCAAATAAGCGTAAAAACTCATTGTGATAACCAACGTAATCTGTCAACTCGTCAATCGTGCTGGTATCTACTTTGTCCCATACTGCTTGGATACATGCTTGAACATCGTCTTCAAGTTCTTTGTAGTTTTGAAATAAGTGTCCGCCATCATCAAAACGCGGCGTTTCACCGTACAGGTTTTCGGTAAATAAGCCATGAATTTGCTCAATGGTGCCTTCGTATGTTCCGTCCGCCTTCATTACCTTGAATAAAGCTGAAATATACAATGGCATAATTGGTATAGCAGAGCTCGCTTGTGTTACAACAGCATTTAGTGATGAAACATACGCTTGGCCATTTAACGCTTTAGTTGACTCTTTTATCGCAACCATTGCACGGTCTAAGTCTTCTTTTGCTTTACCAATAGTCGCATGCCCGTATATTGGCCACGTTAATTCTTTGCCTATGTATGTGTAAGCTGTGGTTTTAAAGTCATCTGCTAGCACGTCAGCGTCTTGAAGTGCATTAATCCACATTTCCCAATCTTCACCACCCATTACTTTAATGGTGTTGTCGATATCGTCTTGTGTTGCAGCCTCTACAGTAATTTCGTCAATTTCACGCTTTGACGTATTTAGATTTTTTGTTGTAACTGCGTTGCCGATTGGCTTTAACGTTGATGAGTAAACGTCACCCGTATTTGGGTCAGTACGACGAGGCGACGCTAAACTGTAAATGACCAGATCAACCTTGCCTAAATCTGCTTTAATTGTATCAATTGCTTTTTGTTTTATTTCGTTTGAGAAGGCATCACCGTTGATATTTTTAGACCATAAACCGGCTTCGTCTGCTGCATTTTGAAAAGCAGCCGTATTATACCAACCTGCTGACCCTGTTTTACGCTCGGTACCTTCTTTTTCAAAGAAAATACCCAATGTTTTAGCGCCGCCACCAAATGCTGCCGTAATACGCGATGCCAAGCCGTAGCCTGTAGATGCACCAATAACTAACACATTTTTTGGCGCGCTTTTTAATGCACCTTGTTGTTTTACATAGTTAATTTGCTCTTGCACATGTTCACTACAGCCTACTGGGTGAGCGTTTGTACAAATGAATCCACGAATTTTTGGCTTAATGACCATTGATGATCCTATATCTTTTACTATAAAAATTAGCGCTAGTTTAAAGGCTAATACTTAAAACACTGATCTGATCAGTTAAATATGGTTGTAAATAACTGTCAAACCTCAATTAATCAATCTAATTTAGATCCACCTAAACAGTTTGGCGATGCTGGCGCTTCGCCGCCATGTTCAGTGTATTCGTCAGGAGTGTAAGTATGAATAGCCAATGCATGTATGTGGTTTGCAAGCTCTTCTTTTAAAATTTCATTAATTTGACGATGGCGCTGCAAAAGGCGTTTACCTAAAAACTCTTCGCTTACCACAATAACTTTAAAGTGCGAGTCAGTGCCTTTGCTGTGCATATAACTTTCGTTAATAACATTTAAATGCTTACACGCAATAGCATTGCTGACTTTTTCTTGGATTTGTTGCTGCATTGACATATAAAACCATTATTTATAGCTAATTTATGAACTTATCATAGCAAGCAGCCCTGCCCGTTGGCTAACTAAATTACGCAACTAGCCTTGTTTTATATATCTAAAGGTTAAACTTATTCGCGGGTGCACTAAGCTGGTTTGCTTCAAAATAGCATGCTGAAAGTCTCGCTGGCTATTGCCACTCATGACCAAACAACTACCACTGTGTAATTTTAAATCCGTTATTTTATTACTGGTTTTGTCTTTTAGCTTTAATACTCGCTCTGCTCCAAGCGATATACACACTATAGTGGGCTGATGGCCTAACTCAATTTCATCATCACTGTGCCACCCCATAGTGTCGTTGCCATCGCGATAATAGTTGACTAATAAAGAATTAAAAGGCTGGTTTAAATGTGCCTCTAACCTTTTTCGCATTGCCATTAATGCACTAGGCCAAGGTTCAGTTATTAACTTACTGTTTGAATAGCCGTATTCAATTTTATGGTCGCCAATAAAGCATTGCAGCCGTGGAATTGGTCCAGTTTTAGAGTAAACCGTGACTTCTGGCTGCTGCCAGTTAAGGTTTTTTTGCAGATAATAAAATAAATCGAGGCTTTTTTGTGCGCTAAGCGCCTTTGTTTGATAAGAAAAGCCATTAGGCAACTGTTGGGGGTTGGCGTTTTGCCGTTGCATGTTAGAATTTACCTACATTAGTTTACTGATACAAAAACCACTATGACGACGCAAGCCCAGCTAGGCGATAAAACTTTTACTCTTGAACGCTTCCCTTTGGATCAAAAAAACCGCAGTTTACAAGCGTGGGATTCGGGCGATGAGTACCTTATCAATTATGTTAACGAACATCATCCTGATTGTCGCTCATTGCTTATTTTAAATGACAGCTTTGGTGCTCTTGCCTGTAGTTTTAATCAATTAACGGTTTGTTCAGTTAATGACTCGTATATTAGCCACCAAGCCGCAGCATATAATTTACAAGAGAATAAGCTATCTACTGTGCAATTTACGCAATTGGACAGCCTCTCGGCACTTCCAGAAGACGTAGATTTAGTGTTAATCAAAATACCACGTAATGTTGGCTTTTTGCAGTTTCAATTAAGTGAGTTAAGCGAAGTTCTTGCACCAGGCACACCTGTTATTGCAGCTGGTAAAACGAAAGATATTCACAACTCAACAATTAAGGCGTTTGAACAGTTTATTGGTGAGACTAAAACAAGCTTAGCGGTGAAAAAGTCACGCCTTATTTTAAGTAGCGCAAAAGGCGGCTATAAAGCTGCTGATTACCCTGTTTCATGGCAACTTGAAGGCACCGAGTTTAATATTACAAACCATGCAAATGTGTTTTCGCGTGATTCGTTAGATATTGGTGCGCGCTTCTTTTTTAACTACTTGCCGCAAACACCAAAAGCTAAACAAATTATTGATTTAGGCTGTGGTAATGGCGTAGTTGGTGTTATGACCTTAGCGCGCTGCCCTAAAGCCTCTGTAAC
This sequence comes from Pseudoalteromonas sp. S554, assembly GCF_005930865.1. Taxonomy (NCBI): domain Bacteria; kingdom Pseudomonadati; phylum Pseudomonadota; class Gammaproteobacteria; order Alteromonadales; family Pseudoalteromonadaceae; genus Pseudoalteromonas; species Pseudoalteromonas sp. S554. Next base: position 11,305 of record NZ_PNDV01000027.1, read on the forward strand.
GTTTGTTGATGAATCGTACATGGCGGTCGAGTCTGCACGACTTAACGTAGAGCAAAACATGGCAGAACGATTTGATGATTGCGAATTTATCGAAAACGATTGCCTAACCAGCTTTGAAAAAAACAGTGTAGATATGGTGCTATGTAATCCACCATTTCACCAAGCACAAGCGGTTACTGATCACATTGCTTGGCAAATGTTTAAACAAGCTAAAGACACGTTAAAAGAAGGTGGTGAGCTGCGTATTATTGGTAATCGTCATTTAGATTATCATGACAAGTTAAACCGAATGTTTGGTAACTGTAAGCTATTAGGTTCAAACAAAAAATTTGTGGTTTTAAGTTCAACTAAAAATAGTGGGGTGTTATAACAATGACAATAATAAACCGTATATTTGGCTGTGCTGCATTTTGTATTTTAGCCGGCTGTGCAAACCAACCAAGCCAAGTCATACTTAACCCGGTTTACCAAAGTGGCCAAGTGAGCACTATAAATAGTAGCCTGAGCACGAGTGTTATTGATGTACGTGGCGATACTTCTACCCTAACTCTAGTTGAGTCAGACAAAACCAAAACATTTGCAAGCCAAGGTATTACAGAGTCTATTAAAAGTGCACTAGACAGTGCACTTAGTCGTAATGGCGCGAGCATTTCAAATTTAGCCACCACTCGATTTGAGCTAGATATAAATGCCTTACAAGCAGTGGTTACTGAAACCTTAGTAAGCCATAAAAGTGAAGCAAAAATTGAACTGAGTGTTCGCGTAATCCGTGCTACAAGTAATTTTACAAAAAAGTATAGCGGTAATGCAGCGCTAGAAGGCCCGCTTGGCCATGACAGAGCTAAAATAGAAGGTCAACTCAATAAGTTGACTGAACAAATGATAACCCGCATTGTGTCAGATCCTGAATTAATACAGTTTTTAGAAGGTTAACCATGAAACGACTTTTTATACTTTGTTTAGCTCTTTGTTTTAGCGCAGCAAGTTTAGCAGCCCAAGAGGGCAGATTTGTACAAAAAGACAATATGTTTCCACGTGTTGAAATAGTGACATCACTAGGCAGTATTATTGTTGAGCTAGACCGTTCTCGGGCCCCTATTACAGTTAATAACTTTTTGACTTATGTATCAGATAAAAGTTATCAGGGTAGTATTTTTCATCGTGTTGAGCGCGACGAAGAAAACGAACGCGATTTTGTTATACAAGGTGGTGGGTATGATAAAGACATGGAAGGCTTACATCAAAACGATCCTATTTTTAATGAAAGCGGGAATGGTCTAAAAAATGATATGTACAGTATTGCCATGGCATACCAAGACAGACAGCCGCATTCAGGTACTCGCCAGTTTTTCTTTAATATGGATAACAATGACCATTTAAATCCTGGAAGAGACTGGGGATTTGCGGTGTTTGGTACTGTAATGGATGGATACGAAACCCTTGATAAAATTATGGCTGTTAAAACAATTTACAACGAAAAAATTGGTTATGACTTTGTGCCAGAAACACCAGTGGTCATTTTAAATATTAAAATGATTGAGCCAACACCATTATAATTAATGAGGTGCGGTATAGCTGCACCCACTCGCCAATGAAGGCCCTATGAGCAACTCTCTCTCTTTCAGCGAATACTTTTCGTATTTTAAAGATAAACGTTTAATTAATGTGTTTATTTTTGGTATTAGCAGTGGTTTTCCCTGGGTATTAATTGGCTCTGTAATGTCGGCATGGCTAAAGGATGAAGGCCTGAGCCGAAGCATGATAGGCGTATTTGGTATTGTATTTGGTGCCTACAGCATCAACTTTTTGTGGTCGCCCTTAATCGACCGTACAAAACTGCCTATTTTATATAAGTGGCTAGGCCAACGCCGTAGCTGGATATTGTTTTGCCAAAGCTTTATTTTTTTAGGAACATTACTTCTTGCTGGCCTTGACCTCAAAGCTAACTTGGCGATTGCTGCAGCACTGTGTTTATTAATTGCAATTGCATCTGCCACACAAGACATTGCGATAGACGCATTTAGAATAGATACCCTAAGCGAAAGTGAATCACACAAAGCAACTGCTGCCGCAGCCATGGCCACCTCAGGATGGTGGACAGGCTACGCGTTATTGGGTGCGATTCCATTTTATATGGCAGATATTCCTTCACTCGGTTGGCCACAAGTTTACTACTTTTTAGCTGCTGTGATATTGGTATTAATGGGAGGAGTGCTATTTGCTAAAGAGCCCGTTTCTAATAGAGAAGCCATTCACGAAGAACTAGAACGTGTTTACATTGAAAAGCTTGCTACTATTAATCAAACACCTCTCAATAAAGTCGTTGCCTGGTTGGTTGTTACAGTAATTGACCCTTTTAGAACATTTTTTGCAAAGAACGGGGTTAAAACTGCACTCGCATTACTTGCTTTTATTTTCTTATTTAAAATTGGCGAAGCGTTTTTAGGACGAATGTCGATTGTTTTTTATAAAGAAATAGGTTTTAGCAATAGCGATATAGCTACTTTTTCAAAAGTTGGCACCGCAGTGCTCACCATTGCCTTTACCTTCGTAGGCAGCTTATTTAATCAAAAATATGGCATTGTGAAAGGGTTATTTGTTAGTGGTGTAGCCATGGCTGCATCTAATTTAGCTTTTTCTGCTATTGCATTAGTGGGCCCTAACTTAGGTTTATATGCTTTTGCTATAGTAATTGATGGCTTTACACAAGCATGGTCTCTCGTTGCTATGGTCGCGTTTATATCTATGCTATGTGACAGAGCGTTTAGTGCAACACATTATGCGTTGTTGGCGTCGCTGGGGAATTTAGGAAGAACATTACTTTCGAGTTACAGTGGGGTTGTTATTGATGATTGGCTAATGGGAAATTGGTCGTTATTTTTTGTATTAACCGCTTTAATGGTGCTCCCCTCTTTACTATTTTTGTATGCAATAAGACACAAATTGTATGAGCTTGAGAAAAACTACCATAGTAGCTATTAAGCTTAATGCATCCATGCATTAATATTTTGCTTAGCACATTTAATATGCCCCTGAATGAACTAAGCAACACACTATTAATCTACTTTAAGCAGGCTTAGTGCTTCATGTGGGTCAACTTCTAGCGCTGTACAATAACGAACAAACTCAACTACATCTAAACGGCGTTCTTGATTTTCAATTTTGCCGATAAACGAGTGAGGCGTTCCAAGCACCTGTGCAAGGCTTCTCATTGTATGGCCTTTTTCATGGCGTTTGCTTTTAAGCCATGTTGTTAACTTAGCGTTCTCTTCTGAAGAAACAGTTTTCCCCATCATTTTACATCTCCTACTAGACGATTAGACAACACCACAAAAGCAGCAGTCGTTACCATAGCTGTAGGCAAGTAAGCAGTAACTTATGTTTTAAATAGCAATCTATCGCTTCTCAAAGCACTGGTTGCTACTCACTCCCACCCACATAGCTAAAAACGACGCTTAAAATGTGGTAAAAAGTTTTTGTTATTAGAATGAAATTTTGCCCGTCTCATTCTTGGATACATTATATACTATTAACACTTTGGTTAAATAGTTAATTGCTCGCCTTAGTCAAAATCAACCCCAGTGAACATTTACAAACACTGAATATTTCAGCTAAGTTATCAAAAACATTAAAAATAATATTTTTATTATAAAAATATAAATAGGCATTTTTATAACAAATTTATTTCATGTTAATGTTATTCGTTTAATATTAGGCAATAATCAACACAAAAAAGGTTACATAATGTTCAGGCTTCTTTTTTTATTACCGATTATTTTATGTGCAGGGTGGTACTTATTCTTGCGCCATAATGGCGTGCCAATTAAGCAAGGTAAAAAAGGGTTTATGTATATTTTAGTACTATCTGCATTTGTACTGGGCTTTTTTGTATTGATGATGCAGATCACAGAGTATGCCCCCTCTAATTTATAGGCATAAAAAAAGCCGCTAATGCGGCTTTTTTTATTAGTCTGTGTTTACACACTAAAACTTGCACCACAACCACATGTGGTTGTGGCGTTCGGGTTAGATACAAAAAAGCGTGCACCTTCTAAGCCCTCAGTATAGTCAACTACACCGTCAACTAAATATTGAATACTCATAGGGTCAACCACTAGCGTTACGCCATTTTTTACAATTTCTAAATCGCCAGGATTTGCTTTTTCATCAAAAGTAAAACCGTACTGAAAGCCAGAACATCCACCACCCGTTACGTAAACACGCAGTTTTAGTTCTGGGTTTTCTTCTTCATCGATTAATTGTTTAACACGAACAGCTGCTGCATCGCTAAACTGAATTGGTAATTCTTCTGACATTTTAAAACCCTCAATATCGTAATGGCGTGATTATCTAATACCCGAGTGTTTTAATCAAGTATAGTCAATTAACGCTTTGCTCTAAGTTATACCCATAAATACATTAAAAATGACTGTATATCGCTTATATCGACTGAAAAAAAACAGCAATTTAATATGCAACTAATGGCATGTGAAATGAGCAATTATTTTAACTAAAAAAACTTCGTTTTATTATTTGCCATAAATAGCTAATTTAAGTTAATAATTTTATAAAATCACAAGGACTTAGTGGTTGGCTTTTGCTAAAATACAGCTGAAAAATGCACTGAGGAAAAAATGCATGTGGCTGGAGCAGCTCAGGCGTCGACTCGCACAACCTAAAACATCTGTACAATTATGCCTTTTAGGCGTAGTTGCTGGGTTAATTGCTGCATTTTTTATCATTTTATTCCGCTTAACAATTCTATTTTTTCAAAGTTTATTTTTAGAAACCCCAGACGACTTTACAACCTTGCCAACTCTTGAACGTGTTTTAATGCCTTTAATTGCAGCATTTTTAATTGCGTCATTTGCCGCTTTTACTGGTTTCAAACATTATCGGTTAGGTATCCCATTCGTTATTCACCGTATTAAACGTCATTACGGGCAAATGCCTTTATACAATACACTCAACCAATTTGTTGGGGGTGCTTTGGCATTAATCAGTGGTTTTTCGGTTGGGCGAGAAGGCCCATCGGTACATATGGGAGCAACGGGCGCCAGTATTTTAGCCGATAAACTCCACTTACCACACAATGCCATGCGTACATTAAGCGGCTGTGGTGTTGCTGCGGGTATTGCAGCATCCTTTAACACGCCTCTTGCCGCCGTTATTTTTGTTATGGAAGTCGTGTTAAGAGAATACAAAGTTCATATTTTTGTCCCTATTATGCTTGCTGCAGTAACAGGTGCACTTGCTACTCAGTTCGTATTTGGGGGAGGATCAGAACTTGCACTCATAACAATTGCTCCCTTGAGTGGTTGGCACTATCCATATTTAATTTTATGCGGTATGGCACTGGGCGCGATTGCATACAGCTTTAATCAAAACTTAATGTTAATTATTAAAACATTTAAACCTTTAAGTATGTTTCCTCGTTTACTCATTGCAGGTTGTATCGCAAGTTTAATTGCTTATGCCGTTCCCCAAGCTATGGGATCTGGCATGAGCGCGATAGCTATTGCGGTGGAGTCGCCAGATAATGTGCAATTACTCACCACTATTTTAATTGCTAAATTACTAGCAACTTTATTTGCTATAGGTTTGGGTATACCGGGAGGGTTAATTGGTCCTGTTATTGGGTTAGGTGTTTTAGTTGGGACTATGATGGCATTTTTTGCTCAGTTTATTAGCCCTGGTACTGATATTGCCGGAACTTATGGTGTATTGGGCATGGCTGGGTTAATGGCTGCCACATTACATGCACCACTTGCAGCGTTAACAACAGTAATGGAGCTTACATCGTCGCCAGAAATAATTGTTCCAGCGATGCTTGTGATAACAACAGCTTATGTAACCGCATTACAAGTGTTTGGTAATCGCTCAATATTTTTGCAGCAACTTGATTTTCAGGGGCTTCCCTATCATGTTTCCCCTGCCACAGAAGCGCTACAAAAGGTGGGAATAATGGATGATATGGATGAAAACTTTAAATTGCTGTTTTCAAATGACAAAGAGCAAATAAAAAATACGCTCGATGCCATGGACAGCCAAACTCCATTGATTGTGTTTGACGAAGAAAACGGGTATCGACTTGCAGAATACGATTTAAGCTTAATGTCTGATCAAGCAATCAACCTGAACTATGTAAACTTACAAGGTATTAGCAGTCAAGCAACGTTAGCTGATGCCTTTGATATACTAAAAGATAAGCGCAGTGGCGCTTTATATGTATACAACCTGTTAGATAATCAACAAATAATGGGGCTGTTACGTTGGGATCAAATTCATCATATTTTAACCATCCGTAACAGCTTACTATAAATAATAAGGGTTATTATGAGCGCATTACTGATTTATAAAACGCTGCATATATTTTTTATGATTGCATGGTTTGCAGGCATTTTTTACTTACCACGGTTATTTGTTTACCACGCAATGAGCCAAGAGCGTGCATGTAACTCTATGCTAAAAGTAATGGAACGCAGGCTCCTTTATTTTGTAACGCCATTTGCTATTTTAACGGCTGTTTTTGGTGTACTAACGATTGTGGAATATGGCCGTGAATGGTTTAAATACAGTATGTGGCTGCACTATAAACTAGTGCTAGTTATAATTTTATATTTATACCATGCGTACTGCTTTAAATTACTAGCCGACTTTAAACACGACAGAAATACTAAAACAGATCGTTTTTACCGAATTTTTAATGAATTACCTGTTATTGCATTACTTATTATAGTTGCACTGGCAGTGATTAAACCGAGCCTTTGAGCTATTTGGTATAAAAAATACCGTATTAATTACACACGACTTAAAATCTAATATGCGCGATTGCGTGCCCCATATTATGGATTATCGCGCCCTTTTGAAAAACTAGGAATAACCCCATGTTAAGTTTCCAAGGTGAACATATTCTGTCTGTTAATCAGTTAGACAGAGACTGCATTGAACGTATTTTTGCAGTAGCAAAAAAGATGGAGCCTTATGCTAAAAAGCAAAAGCAAACAACGGTGCTTGAGGGCGCCATTTTAGCTAATTTGTTTTTTGAACCCAGCACACGTACGCGCGTTAGTTTTGGAACCGCGTTTAACCTGCTTGGTGGAGGCGTGCGTGAAACAACAGGCATGCAAAGTTCAGCTCTTGCTAAAGGTGAATCTTTATACGATACAGCGCGTGTTATTTCAGCTTATGCAGATGCGGTTGCTATGCGCCACCCAGACGCAGGCTCGGTTAGTGAATTTGCCGAAGGCTGTACCGTACCTGTAATTAATGGCGGTGACGGCCCAAATGAACACCCCACTCAAGCACTGCTAGATTTACTTACTATAGAACGTGAGTTACACCGCTTTGATCAAAACATTGATGGTATGCACATCGCTTTGGTTGGCGATTTAAAATACGGTCGTACTGTTCATTCGTTATCAAAACTATTGTGCCATTACAAAAACGTTAAATTTTCAATGGTGGCACCCGATGGCTTGCAAATGCCAACCAGTATTTTAGATGCAGTAGAAAATGCTGGCCATAAAATAGAACTAGTGAACAAAATGGAAGGTAACTTAGCGGCCGATATCGTGTATCAAACACGTATTCAAGAAGAACGCTTTCCATCTCAAGAAGAAGCAAATAAATACCGTGGCGGATTTAGAATTAGCCAGTCAATTTATAATGCACACTGTAAGCCTAATTCAGTGCTAATGCATCCGCTTCCTCGTGATAGTCGTACTGAAGCTAACGAGCTTGATAACGACTTAAACAGCAACGACAATTTAGCTATATTTCGCCAAGTACAAAACGGCGTATTAATTCGTATGGCACTGTTTGCTTTGACGCTCGGCGTAGAAAACAAAGTTGAGCAATATGAAGTAGACGTGCCTTGGTTTAGCCGCAAACGCGACAGCTAACCCTTTTTTAAGTGACAATTTATAGGATTTTTCATGACAATTAGCCAAGACTTATTTGAACGCGCTCAAACCTCTATTCCTGGTGGCGTAAACTCACCAGTGCGCGCTTTTAATGGCGTAGGTGGCACACCATTATTTATCACAAAAGCTGAAGGTGCATTCACCTTTGATGCTGATGGTAATCGTTATATCGATTACGTAGGTTCGTGGGGCCCAATGATCATGGGCCACAATCACCCTGCTATAAAACAAGCGGTTCATGAAGCAGTTGAAAACGGCCTTAGCTATGGCGCGCCAACTGAAGCTGAAATTTTAATGGCTGAGAAAGTAAAAGCGCTTGTACCGTCAATTGAAAAAGTACGCATGGTTAGCTCAGGTACCGAAGCAACTATGAGCGCAATTCGCCTAGCGCGTGGCTTTACTAATCGTGACAAAATTCTTAAATTTGAAGGCTGTTACCACGGCCATGCCGACTCACTTTTAGTTAAAGCGGGCTCGGGTGCATTAACTATGGGCGTGCCTAATTCACCAGGTATTCCTGAAGACTTTGCTAAACACACATTAACAGTATCGTTTAATAACATTGAAGAAGTGAAAGCTATTTTTGAAAAATACGCTGACGAAATTGCCTGTATTATCGTTGAGCCGGTGGCGGGTAACATGAACTGTATTCCACCTGTTGAAGGCTTTTTAGAAGGCCTGCGCGCAGTATGTGATGAATACAAATCAGTGCTTATTTTTGACGAAGTAATGACCGGTTTTCGTGTGGCTCTTGGTGGTGCACAAGCGTATTACAACATAAAACCTGACCTAACATGTTTAGGTAAAGTAATAGGCGGCGGCATGCCGGTAGGCGCATTTGGCGGCAAAACTGAAATTATGGATTACATAGCTCCTGTTGGCCCAGTATATCAAGCCGGAACACTGTCTGGTAATCCAATAGCTATGGCTGCAGGTTTAAAATCATTAGAGCTATTAAGTGAGCCTGGATTACACGACAAACTAGAAGCTATTTCAAAAGCAATATGTGAAGGCTTTGAAGCAGGCGCTAAAAAAGCAGGTATCGCACTTACAACAAACTACGCGGGCGGCATGTATGGCTTTTTCTTTACTGATGCTGAAAAGGTAACCACTTACAAACAAGCGACTGAGTGTGACCTGGAGCGTTTTAAACGCTTTTTCCATCTTATGCTTGAAGAAGGCGTATACCTTGCGCCATCAGCATTTGAAGCTGGTTTTGTATGTGCTGCGCACACGGAACAGGAAGTACAAGAAACTATAGCTGCAGCAGAGCGTTGTTTCGCAAAGCTTTAATCGCAAGTATTGCCTAAACGGGGTTTATATACCTACTTTTAAAACAGGCAATCAATACTAAAGATTGAAAAAGCCCTTTAAGGGCTTTTTTATTTGTAAATTGATATAATTGAATGATAATTAAGCGTAACAAGGTCTACTTATCTTCACCCTACTTTATTAAATACAAGAGAGTCTTATGTCTGGATTACGGCAGTTAGCTGCGCCTGCAATGCGCTTAATGGCGAATCTAAAATACAAAACTAAAATAAGCATCACGTTTGGCATTCTCTTGATCCCACTTGCACTAAGCATGTTTTTTTTGGTGTCGTTATTGAGTAAAAGTATTGATGTGTCGAAAATGGAACAGCAAGGTTTAAAAGGCTATCGGGCAATACTTACCAATCAAATACAAGGGACAACCGATAAAAATATAAATGTGGCACGCTCGCTGGGCTTTAAAATTAAAGACAGCGAAGTAGACGATGTACTTGAGCTTGTTTCTATTCAATCTAATTTAGCGCTAGATAGCGAACTTGCCAGCGCCTATTTAAATCGTGCATTGGTAACCCGTGTCCCTGCTTTTATCACTCAAATAAACCTAACTGCCGCGAGCGCAAATACAGTACTGAACAATAACCAATTTACTCCAGATACCTTTATTACACTTTCAAACCTAAGTAAATCGTTACCCCAATTTGAGCAGCAACTTTTAAAAACACTAGCTATTTCAACGTCAGCGGATAAATCGGTAAATAAAGCGCTCTCTCCCACTTTAAATGAACTACAAAAATCAGTCTCAGCATTCAAGAACGCGATAGATAAAAAACTACTGGAACCCGACGACATAGAGTTAACTCAGCGTGAATTTTCAGCACTCACTGACAATGTTCAAAAAAATATTAGCGCTTTAATCAACATCAGTATTCCAACTCTAGAATCGTTAATTAGTAATAAAATACAAACCCAGCAGTGGACCAGAAACACTGTTCTGATTGCCTCTATAATAAGTTTACTGTTTGCTCTTTATTTAATGGTTGGGTTTTATTTTGCAGTCGTTGACACCATAAGTCGCTTCACTAAAGCAGCCACTAAAGCAGCTAACGGTGACTTAAAGGCAACCCTTAACTCAATCGGGAGTGACGAAATGAGCGTTATTGCTGAGCAATACAACGCCCTACTCAATGCCTTTTCACATCTACTTTCAGATGTTAAAGCCAGTACCAAAGAGTTATGCGATGCCACTCAGTCTCTTTCGCATGCCAGTAGTCAAACCAGTGACGACGTAATAAAACAGCAAACGCGGGTAAATGCAATTAGCCATGCATTAAGTGACATGGCGCAAACTGCACATACAATTGAAGAATCAGCCCATCAGGCAACACTTACTGCACAAAATGCCGCTGAGCATGTAAAACAGGGGTCGAGCAATACCATGGAGCTTGCTCAATACATGCAAGATTTAAAAATGGAGTTTACCGAAAGTCAGCAAGCACTTGACCGACTAGCTCAAGATAGCCAAGAAATTAGTAAAGTAAGTAAAGGGATCAGTGAAATTGCCGACCAAACAAACCTATTAGCACTCAATGCTGCAATAGAAGCAGCTAGAGCGGGTGAACACGGACGTGGTTTTGCGGTGGTCGCAGACGAAGTAAGAACACTTGCATTACGCACACAAACACAAACACAAGAAATTCACCAAATTATTAGCTCACTGCAAAAGGCATCTGACGATACACAAATTAAAATGCGTTCAAGCGTTGAAAAAATGGAGTTATCTGTCGAAGCCGCAAACCAAACAAACACAGTACTGCAAAGCGCAGAAAGTAGTATGGGGGATATAAAGCATCAAGGCGAGGTCATCGCTGAACGAGTTAAACAGCAAGCCAATGCGACGACTCAGGCACTTAATGACTCGCAAGAAGTTAATAACTTAGCTGATCATACATTAGTGTCAGCGCAATCAACGCTGCAAGACGCCGAGCAGCTTTCACGCTTATCGAATGATTTAACAACGTCAATGCGCTTTTTTAAGTCTTAACTTTTAATATCTATAAATAGCGGCTTTGTTATTTGAGTTATCAATTTATACAGCGAGGCCTTGGCTCAAATTCACTCACTCTTAATGGAAGCTGTATCACTTTCCCACACCCTGGAGGAGCTTGTTTACCTGTGTGCTCGTTTACAAAGGCCCAACGGATTGAAGGGGGGCGAGTATCTGCAATGGCTTGTGGGTTGAGTGGTTTTAAATAACGGATATAGGCTTCTAGCGCCCCGACACTGCCAGTTAAACCGGTGCTTTTATTATCATCGCGGCCAAGCCATGCAACGGTTACCGTGTTTTGATCAAACCCTGCAAACCAGCTGTCACGTAAATCATTGCTAGTCCCTGTTTTACCAGCTAGTTGAATAGACGGAAAGTGTAAGTTTAACCGCTTTGCTGTGCCGTCTTTTGTTACACGCTTCATTGCATATTTGGTCATGTACACAGAGGCTTCATCAAAACGAGGCTCTGCACTTACTTGATGTTTGTATAGCACGTTACCTACAGAGTCAGTAAGTGCTGATATAGACGTCAACTTCTTATACTCACCGTCATTTGCTATGGTGGTGTAAAGCTGGGCAACATCAAAACTAGATAACTCTAAAGCACCTAAGAGTAAAGACGGGTATTCATCTATTTGATCTTCCACTCCGAGTGATTTAAGCGTGTTTGCAACTTTTTCCACTCCTATATCTAAGCCTAAATTAACAGCAGGTATATTAATACTATTACTAAATGCTTGATAAAGCGGGATTGCACCACGGTATTGGCGATCAAAATTTTCAGGCTGCCATACATTACCTTCTTCGTTTGTTACCTGTAACGGCGAATCATCAAGTAATGTGGCTAAATTATAATTTGGTGATTGTAGTGCTGTTAAATAAACTGCAGGCTTAACTAAAGACCCTATATTTCTTTTTGTATCTAGCACTCTATTAAAGCCTGAATATCGAACGTCACGCCCTGCTACAAGGGCCGATACGCCACCTTTATCTGAATTTACAGAGATCATAGCAACCTCAAGCTTATCTGTTTTAGGGCGTTTCTCTAAATAAGGTAAGCTTTTCTCAACCGAGTTTTCCATTGCTGTTTGTTTTTGTAAATCAAAGTAAGTAAACACCCTAACACCAGCATCTAGTATCTGCTGATCGGGTAGTAATTTGTTTAATTCACGGTTCACCAGTTCTAAATACCCTGGGTATGATTTTTGTAAACTTTCTTTCATTGGCGCAATGTCAATTGAGCGCTTAAGGGATGCTCGGTATTCTTTTGTGCTTATTAATTTATTTTCAACCATGAGGCGAAGTACTAAATCGCGACGCTCCATAGTGCGCTCTTTGTAGCGGCGAGGGTTGTAATAAGACGGCCCTTTCACCATCGCTACTAGCAACGCTATTTGATCGTATTCAAGCTCATCTACTGGTTTTGAAAAATAAAACTCAGACGCCAAGCCCATGCCATGCACGCCTTGGTTATAAGATTGACCTAAATAAACCTCGTTTAAGTAGGCCTCTAATATTTGGTCTTTTGAGTAACGATAATCAAGAATAAGCGCAATAAACGCCTCATTGATTTTTCGCAGCAGCGAACGTTCACGGGTTAAATATATATTTTTAGCGAGTTGCTGCGTTAACGTGCTACCGCCTTGGACTGTTCGCCCTGCTCTAATATTGGTATATAGAGCGCGTAAAATAGAAAAAACAGATACACCGTGGTGCTCATAAAAATTACGGTCCTCCACTACTAGCAAAGTGTCTTTTAACATAGCAGGAAACTTATCAAGGGGAACAAATTCTCTATCTTGCTTCGAATCGTTACCAATGCGGGCTATTTGAACAGGTTCTAATCGAGCGTTGTTCAAGCGCCTACCAAATTTATCTTTTACAGAGGCTACCTTTTGTCCTGCAAAACGCAGTTCAACAATCTTAGACTTCTCCAGCCCATCATAAAATTCAAACTCTCGTCGGTAAATTTTAATACTATCGGCCGTTTTTACGTATTGGCCGGTCCGGCTGAGCCTATTAACAGATGAATAATTTAGACGTTCGAGTTCAAATTCTACTTCTTGACGTGATAAGAATTGCCCAGGGTAAAACTGCATTGCACGCGCATACACTTGAGCGGGGAGTTGCCATTTATTTCCTTCAAATACACGTGTGGTTTTTGAATCTAAATAAATAAAGTACATGGCCATAGCAATAAAAACAGCCAAACTTAGCTTCCAAAAAACTGACCATGTTTTTCTCATAAATGAGCGTTTAACAACAGTAGTTGCCGTTTTTTTTGTAGATTTGGGTTTAGCTTTACGTGGCGAACTGCTTGCTTTCGTTGCACGCTTTGAAGGGGGTTTACTACTAGGTGTTTTTTTATTATCAGCCATGTAAGTGTAATGTGTTCCAACGGTTTATTTACAAAGGGGAGCTTAGCATATTGGCCATAACCCTAACACCTGAAAAATTAACCTTCCCTGAAACGAAAAAAGCTCTACCTAAAGTAGAGCTTTGATGAACACACTATATAAATTTAGTTATTACGAACAGATACAAACTCAGGGTAAGCTTCTACACCACAGTCGTGTTGATCCATACCGTTAAGCTCTTCTTCTTCTGTAACACGTATACCCATTGTGTATTTTAATATAGCCCACACAATAAGTGACGCTACAAAAACAAATGCCAAAATAGTTACTAAGCCGATTAACTGATTAACAACGCTTGCATCACCGTTTGAAAGTGGAACCAGCATAATACCTAATGCACCACATACACCGTGTACAGAAATAGCACCTACTGGGTCATCAATCTTAATTTTATCTAAAGCTATAATGCTAAATACAACTAATGAACCGCCTAGTAAGCCTAGTAGACAAGCCATTAATGGAGAAGGTGAAAGAGGGTCTGCAGTAATAACAACTAAGCCCGCTAACGCACCGTTAAGTACCATTGTTAAATCAGCTTTGCCCCATAATACTTTACATACAAATAGTGCTGCAATTGCACCCATTGCCGCAGCCGCGTTAGTGTTAAGTAAGATTTGACCTACAGCCGTTGCGTTTTCTTTATCAGATAGTAATAACTGTGAACCACCGTTAAAACCAAACCAACCCATCCACAAAATAAATGTACCTAAAGTTGCAAGCGGTAAGTTAGAACCTGGAATTGGGTAAACTTCACCATTTTTTCCGTATTTACCTTTACGAGCACCTAGTAAAATTACACCAGCGAGTGCTGCTGCTGCACCTGCACCATGAACAATGGCAGACCCTGCAAAATCAACAAAGCCCATTTCAGACAAGAAACCACCGCCCCATGTCCAGTAACCTTCCATTGGGTAGATAAAACCAGTTAAAACAACAGTAAATGCTAAGAAAGCCCATAGTTTCATTCGTTCAGCAACCGCACCAGATACAATTGACATGGCTGTTGCAACGAAAACTACTTGGAAGAAAAAGTCAGACTCTAAAGAGTGGTCGGCATCAGCAGCTTGCGTACCAATTAACGCGCCCAGTGATGGCATAATTCCGCCCTCAGCGTTGTCTACATACATAATGTTGTAACCAACTAACAAAAACATGGTACACGCGATTGAATAAAGCGCGATGTTTTTAGTTAAAATTTCAGTGGTGTTTTTAGAACGAACTAAGCCCGCTTCTAACATGGCAAAACCAGCAGCCATCCACATAACTAATATACCCGATATCAAAAAGTAAAATGTATCGAGTGAAAATTTAAGTTCTACAATTGTATTTTCCATAAGCCCCTCTTAAATTGCCTCTTCGTCAAGTTCGCCAGTACGGATACGAACTATTTGATCTAAGTCGTACACAAAAATTTTGCCGTCACCAATTTTGCCTGTTGATGCAATTTTTGTGATTGCTTCAACAACGCGCTGACAATTTTCTGTACGAGTTGCAATTTCAAGTTTGATCTTTGGAATAAAATCGACTTGGTACTCTGCACCACGATATAGCTCTGTATGACCTCGTTGACGTCCAAAACCTTTAACATCAACTACAGTCATCCCCTCAATTCCTAAATCAGCGAGCGCTTCACGCACATCGTCTAATTTAAATGGTTTTATGATTGCACTAATCATTTTCATAGCGGCCCCCTCGGACTCTTTATTGTTATCCTGTTGGGTAACATAATCCAACCTTTGTGCCACTATTTAATTTAATTTAAAAACAACAACTTAACCGTTAAAGCTGAACTTACCATAAAAAAAACGCACCATTTAGGTGCGTTTTTTTAACAACTCCGCTACATTGGTGCACATATAAAAACGACCCCAAAATTGCGCTATAATATAAACAGTTACCCGATACAGTTTCTGCCTTTGCTTTTTGCTTCGTATAACGCCTTGTCGGCGACACGCATCGCATCTTTTAAATTGGTATTTTGAAACTCTGCAAGCCCAATACTCGCTGTTATCGTGCAAGACTTGTCACTAATAGAAAAATCGTAACTCGCCATTTTTTTTCTAAACGCTTCTAAATATTCGCGTGCTCTGGCTAAATCGATATCTGGTAGAACAATAGCAAATTCTTCACCACCCACCCTTGCTACAGTAAATTTTGCAAAAGTTGAGCGAATAAGAGACCCAACCTGCTTAAGCGCCTGATCGCCGCCTTCGTGACCAAATGTATCGTTTATATTTTTAAAAAAGTCCACGTCGAGTAGCGCTAGCGTATTATTTTGATTTTGGTTTTTTAATAACTTTTCAGCATATTGATAAAAATAACGTCGATTGTATAAACCGGTTAAATGATCTCTAAAAGCACTTTCTTTGATATCTGCAATCAGTGATAACTGTTCCATTGTTTGCAACACCCTGCAGTGAAATTCTTCATTCATAAAGGGTTTAGTCAAAAAGTCGTTTGCGCCATATTTTATAAAGCGTGCTGATAAACCGTGCTTGCCCGCTCCAGATAAACCAATTACAGCTAAATCGTCTCGGCCTCTAAAATTACGAACTGCTTTAACTAGTTCAAAGCCATCCATTGTTGGCATGGCGTAATCGGTCATTAGCAGCTTTATATCTGGATCAGCTTTTAATATTTCAAGCGCTTGCTGGCCGTCATTCGCGGTGCTTACATCAAACAATTGCTTTTCGAGCATTTGCTTCATTAACGAACGACTTAACATAGAATCGTCCGCAATTAATGCCTTACAACCTTGGTTTCTTAAAAGTTGAGAAACCAATTTAACGGCATAATGATAAGAATCACGGTTATCTTTTATAACGTAATCTACCACACCATCTTCTAGCATTTGCTGACGTTTGTACTCGTCTATCTTTGATGTAAGCACAACCGTAGGAATTGCTTTAGAAAGTGTATATTTGGCAACTTCGCCATTTGGGGCATCGGGGAGAGTTAAGTCAACAAGTGCTAATGAATAGTCATACTTTTCTACGTGCTCCTTGCATTCAGCTAATGACCAGGCAAAATCAACGGCAACATCTAAATACAGGGCGGTTAAGTGGCGTAAAACCTGCTGGACTACTTTACTGTCTTCAACCACTAATACTCTTTGCATAGACCTTCTCTTTGTTCTCATTATTTTTGCAACATCTGCTGCAAACACAAAATAATAAAACTTACTGGTACCACACTTTAAGCAGCAAAAATAAGTAAATAAAAAACATCCCAGAGCCATTGTTATTTAACGCTTTAAATACTAAAGCAAATTCCATTAACCAGCTTGTAAATCAATAATTGTAATAAAAACAAGCATGATGGCAAATATACCCGATTTTAATTCTTAGCTAAATAATTAAACAAAAATTTACACCATAAATAACTGATTATTTTACTTATCGGCTTATGTTAATTAACTCAACCAATAATATCGGCAGCTAGTCTCATTACTTTTGTTATTTTACTTATTTTTATCTTTAATACATTATCAAATATAATAAGGACTCCCCATGAAGCTTAGTCGTATTTTACCAATCACGGTTTTTTCATTAATGCTCAGCCCGCTTGCTGATGCTGATAATCAACGCCGTATTGATGTAGACAGTAAAGTAGTCACCCAACACAAAGCTAAAATTAATGGTCAACGCTTTAATTATACGGTTGCCACAGGCACTCAACCCGTATGGGACGACAAAGGTGATGCCGTTGCTACACTACAATACACGTATTACACGCGCGATAAAGTTGATGATAGAGCCAAACGCCCATTGCTCATTTCTTTTAATGGTGGCCCTGGCTCAGCCTCAGTTTGGATGCACTTAGCCTACACAGGCCCTCGCGTATTAAAAATTGATGATGAAGGCTATCCTATTCAGCCCTATGGTGTAAAAGACAACCCGTACTCTGTGCTTGATGTTGCCGACATTGTTTACGTAAACCCAGTAAATACTGGCTATTCGCGAGTTATTGAAAACGAAAAAGGCGAAATGCTTTCTAAAGCTCAACAAAAAGACATGTTTTTTGGCGTTAACGCCGACATCAAATACCTTGGCGAGTGGTTAAATACTTTTGTAAACAGAACAGAACGTTGGCGCTCTCCAAAGTTTTTAATTGGCGAAAGTTATGGCACAACGCGCGTATCAGGCCTTGCACATGAATTACAAAATAGCCAATGGATGTATATCAACGGTGTTGTATTAGTGTCACCAACAGACATTGGTATTAAACGCGAAGGCCCCGTTAAAGCGGCAAATCGCTTGCCGTACTTTGCAGCCACTGCGTGGTATCACAAAGCACTAAACGCCGACTTACAAGCAAAAGACTTAGATGAACTCCTTCCTGAAGTTGAGCAATTTACTTTAAATGAACTAATACCCGCATTAGCAAAAGGCGGTTTTTTAGCGCAAGACGAAAAGCGTCGTATTATTAAAAAAATGGCTGAGTATGCAGGCCTTTCAGAAACCTTTGTCGAGCAAAACAACCTCGATATCCCTACACAATTCTTCTGGAAAGAATTATTGCGTGACCGAGGACAAACAGTCGGCCGTTTAGACTCTCGCTACCTAGGTATAGACAAACGCGATGCTGGTGACTCACCTGATTACTGGGCAGAGCTGACTTCATGGTTGCACTCTTTTACGCCTGCGATTAATTACTACCTACGCGAGGAGTTAAACTATAAAACCGACATCAAATATAACTTATTTGGTAACGTTCATCCTTGGGATAGAAGTGGCAATAATACCGGTGAAAACCTTCGTCTTGCGATGGCTCAAAACCCTTACTTGAATGTAATGGTACAGGCGGGTTATTACGATGGTGCAACTAATTACTTTGATGCCAAATACACAATGTGGCAATTAGATCCAAGTGGAAAAATGAAAGACCGTCTAAGCTTTAAAGGCTACAGAAGTGGGCACATGATGTACCTTCGCCATGCTGATTTAGAAAGCTCAAATAACGACTTAAGGGAGTTTATACAAAACTCACTGCCTAAAGATTCTAAAGCAGCCAAATATTAAAATATTGATCAACCACCTATAAATGGCGTACCTGAGTCATTTATAGGTGAACACCCTTCCAGTTTTACAATAACTTATTTAACGGTTAGTTCGCGTAAATTACAACTTCCAACTTTAATAACCGGTTCGATTGCGGTGTAGCTTTTAGTTTCTAACATTGTCCGTAAGTTAACGAGCGTTTTGAAGGTACTTTTAAGACCCACTTTATTGTATAGCCACGTTGGTATATTTCCCCCTGGTAAAGCGTAAACCTGATACTCAATATTTAAATCTTCGCCCTTTTGTGTAAGTAACCAATGTGCGTTTAGCGTTTTTATTCTAACTACCCGCTTAGTGACTGGTAACTCTTTAGGACGCGATTCAATAGAAAGCTTGGTTTGCTGAGGAGAGAGTCTTGAGTAACACGAATAGGTAACGGCATCACGGTTTGCCACTGGCCAAGGGGAGTCGATATAACTATAAACAAGGTTTTCTGAAGGGCTTAAAGCTTTAATTACACGTACTTTAGACGTGTTTTCAAGCCAGCTTGAAGCAATACGCGTATCACTTAATAAGTCTAAAAAGTCATTGGCTGTTACATCTTCAATATTAAGCTGACCTTTTACAATAAACGTATCATTAGAGAATTGCTGATATTCAATATTTACTCCTTGCTCGTTTTTGTATAATTGCCAACGGGGCTCAGAGTAAGTATTAAAGCTTAACAAAATAATTAATAAACTAATGCACTTTTGCATAGGGGTTAACTTACAAAAGTGCTTTATCATCATTTTTGCCAATAAGGCGCTATGTCATACGAAGCAAGTCTACTTTGCTCCATTGCACTGACTAAATATTCAGACTTTTGCTCCAACCAAGATTGAATTTTTGCAAGGTGCTCATCGTCTTGACCTGCGCATAATTGCTTTAAGTACTCTAGGGTACTGAGTTCATAAACACCATGCGAAATATCTAACCACGGCAACCTAAACTCAAGACGTTCTTCTTTATCGAACATCGATCCTAAGCAATTACCACTTAGCAAGCTGTTTTCAAGCTGCATTCTTAAATTAAGGTAGTCAAGTACACCTAGCGTTTGCTCTTTAGGCAATAATTGATGTAGGTTTTTCCAGTCTTTATTAAACAATCTTTCAGCAATAGAAGACACTGGATTTTCTGCAGCTTGGAGCTCTACCTGCCCCCAATCTTTTCGCCATTGCTTGTCAATCAACCACGTTGTTAACGAGAGCAATAAACGATTGTAACGAGCACTATGAAAAAGCGCATTAATGTCATCAATACTAGGCTGTAGCTCTTTTAAATCGTTAATAACTTGCGCCAAAGCTGGCGCCGCATTTATTTTTTTATAAAATGCATGACGCTTTGACGTATAAGTTTTTAACTGAATTGCATTTTCTACCCATGCTAACTCACTCAAAAGCCACTTAAGCTCGGTACGAAGCTGTTCGGTACTGTCTTTAGAAACTATATCGTCAAACAACCAAAAAGTATGGCGAATTAAACTAATACCATCAGTCACCCTTTTTAAGGTTTTTAAGCTCGGTTTATCGAAATAGCACTGCTCATGCTTTTGCACAAACCGAATACCAAAGTTCATTGCTTCTTTTAAAGCGCTTTCTTGGGTTGCAGAACGAGGAAGCTTAACAAAGCCAATCGACTTACTAGGCTTAAGCGGATTGTCGTCGGCTAAACGGTAGCCGCGTGCTGCTTTTGAATATAAACCGAGTCGAATACAGTTTTGGCTAACTAAAATATCAGCCAAAGCAAACAGCTCATTGCGGCTGCCTTCAATTAATTCTATTTCCAGCTCGCTGATCATCTCAACTTGCCCAGAGGCTGCAATTTCGCCTTTATCAAGCACCACTTCAATTTTTGCACCAGCTTGCGTTTCAATTAACCACGTACGGCGAATAAAGTTAGTGCTGAAAATAGGATACAAATTTTGTGAAATTGCATCTACTTGCATGCCATGTGGCCAAATATCAGCACTAAACGCCATTAAGTTAGGGCGGCTGGAATCAATGGGTAAGTTATATTCTGGGCGCTGATGAAGGCCCCCTACAACTTCGCCGGCAAGCTTGATAGTTTGTTCGCACTGATTGTCAGAACAACGGGTTCTAAAGCCAATATCAAGTGCTCGAAGTTCACGGCTTGGCGTATCGTAATAGGCATTTTGCAAACTACGCGATGGTTTATTTATAACCGTTTTAGCAAATTGAGTAATTAGTGAGGGGATCAGTGGGACAACGGCATCTGATACCAAAAATTTCAGTTCTATCTCAGTATCCATTCGGTCTGCGGATTACCTTTAAAATAAATAAGTGGTCAAAATAAACAAAGCGCTCTAACAATGCAAATTTTTTAGGCTTATTAAGTGCTTTAATCATGTCAGGGTTACAATATCAGCCTTGCTTTTAAAAGGCTAAATCCCTACTATCTTGCATTATATGTGAATTAAAAAACCATGTTCATAACGGACTCAGTAAGAACAACAAGGTAGATAAATGCTAAAACATTGTTTATTCGGGCTACTTTTAACAGCCACTACGTTTATAAGCTACGCACAAGATGAAGCACAAACAGCGAGCTCATCAGATGCAAATACCGCTTACGTTATTGATAATTTGTATACATTTATGCGTTCAGGCGCGAGCAAAAATTATCGACTACTTGGCTCTGTAGACGCAGGAACAAAAATAACCGTACTATCTAGCGAAGAAAACGGCTTTATTAAAATAAAAGACGATAAAGACCGCGAAGGTTGGATTGAAACTAAATTTATTTCTACTACACCTGGGTTACATCAACAATACCAAGTTTTAAGCAGCGAAATGAGCACCATGCAGGAAAATTTACGCCTTGCTCAAATAGAACTACCGCAGCTACAAAAGCAAAATCAAACCTTAACCGATCAAAACCTGCAATTATCAGCGCAAATTACAAGCCTGCAAACAACACTCGCGCAAGAGCGCACGCAAAAAGAAGCCGCTAGTTCAAAAGAAAAACGACAACTACTTACCTACGGCGGTGCGATTGCATTTTTAGGGTTGTTTTTGGGAATTATTTTAACCATTGTTTTGTCGCGCCGTAAGCGTTACGAAGGCTGGGCATAAATTAATTGAATGAATGTTGGTTCAATAAAAAAGCCGCTATTAGCGGCTTTTTTATTCGCATATCAAATATTGAGCTATGCATATATAGCACTGGCTTAACTATAAAAAAATAGATTAACTTACGATTTTACCAGCGGCTGTACTTCTTTATTTTCGTTCATCTCTAACTTTGGCGCATTCATTCCCTTTAATAAACGACCGAATATATCAGCACCAGTAATAATACGCTTCTCATCACCCCATACCAGCACAACGTCGTGATCAATAGCACCATCAAACGATTTATCGAGCGAATGATTTGCGCGTATTTTTAAAATAACCTCACTTAAACGCAGTGTTTCATCCGTTACAATAATAGGTCTGTGGCAAAAATGGTAAGGGTCAAAAATATCTGGCTCAAATAATGCTGATCTTAAAAAACCATCTGCATCAACCACTAATAACGGCCACCCATCGTTGTTAGTCAAAATTACCCAGTTATAGCCCGATTTGTGTAATTTACGTAAAAACTCATTATCGGCTGATAATGTCAGTTCAGGAAAAATAGGTAAATCAAGTTTAGTAGGTAAAGAGATTATAGAATCTGGATCAATTATTTCCCCTTCTTTAGTTACACTGATTTCGTCTAAGCTAAAAAAGTTAAGTGCACCAATACCTTCAACATGTTGCACATCAGCTTCTTCTGCCTCAATGTGTTTACGTATTATTCCTCTAAGCTCGCTTTCAGCAAAATAGGTAATACCTTCTTTGCCCAGCCATGCATCAAGTACCAAGGCCGTTGGTTTAGCAACAACATAAAACAAAACTTGATAAAACTTTATTAATGGCGAAAGCATACTCGCCATTTTTAATGCATTACGAGAAAAATAAGCTTGAGGTGTTATCTCACCGATTATCGTAATCGCAATCGTTGAGAATAAAAACGAGCTAGCGCCCATTAATACAGAATCAGAGAGCAACGTGAGTAAAACGTTAATACCCACGTTACCCCACAAAATGGTTGCTAGTAAAAAGTTAGAGTCGTTACGAAGTGCCATAACCTTAATTGCCGCTTCGTTTCTTTTTGAACTTTCCATTTCAAGCTGTAATCGGCTTAACGAAAAGAACGCCAAATTCAAGCCCGAAAATATTGCCGATTGCGAAATACACAGAGCAATAGCACACCAAATCATGACATCAAACGTCATTTTATTTTCCTGTTAAAAAGTTTATAGCAGCAACAAACTGCCTAAACCTAAAAAGGTCACAAACCCAACAATGTCGGTAACCGTTGTTAAAATAACAGAGCCAGATAACGCTGGATCTATTTTCATTTTGTCTAAAATCGATGGTATTACAACGCCCGCGAGCGAGGCCGCTACTAAGTTTAATAAAATAGCGACTGTAATCGTTACACTTAACATCAAATCGTTAAACCATAAGTAGGTGAGTAAACCAATTACAAATGCCCACACTAAACCGTTAACAGCCCCGACTCTTAGTTCTTTTTTAAGTAACGCATTGCGGTTTGAATCAGTCACCTGCCCCAAAGCCAAACCACGCACGATAACGGTTAATGTTTGACTACCCGCAATTCCTCCCATTGAGGCTACAACCGGCATAAGCACCGCTAAAGCAACCACTTGTTCTATAGTGGCGCCAAATAAACCAATGAACCACGATGCTAAAAATGCAGTGGCCAAGTTTATACCTAGCCAAATACCACGGTTTTTGGCACTTTTTCGCACACTGGCAAATAAATCTTCGTCCTCTCGTAAACCACCGGCCTTTGCGGTGGCTTCATCGGTTATTTCTTGGCGAAGTTCGTAAGCAGAGGCAATTGTTAATCGCCCTAATAATTTATTATCTGAATTTACAACCGGCATAGCCATTTGCTCAGAGTGAATTACGACTTCAGCAGCTTCATATAAATCATCGTCTGCATGCAACGATGAAAAATCATGATTTGCCAGTGTCATTAAATTATCGTTATCGTGTGCTTTAATAACATCGTTAATGGCCACTTCACCAATTAAACTGCCTTTGCGGGTCACTAAATAAATAACTTCGCTGTATTGCGGTACACCTTTGAATAAAAGTTTTTTTGCACCACCAGCTGTTAACTTGTCAGACACCTTTAAAATATCAAAACCTAGCCAGTGACCTAATTGTTCTGGTGGGTATTGCTGTGCTAAATCGTACTGCTTGGTTTGCGCTTCATCTAATTGCTTTCTTGCATAGTCGACAAACCGCTCAGGTATAACTTCTTCTAATTCGAGTAGCTCTTCTACATTTACTTCATCAAGTAATTTAAATGCATCACTGTCATCAAGTGTTTGCAGTAACCATAAACAACTGTCAGGGCTTAAATTTACAAAAATTTCATGCTGTGTATCTTCGTCAAGCAATTGCCAAATTTCGAGTCGCTGCTCTTTGGGTATTGCTTCAAACAATAAAGATAGATGCTCTGTAGAAAGTGTGCTTTGTGCGTCGATCAACAGTTTATTCTTACGTTCTGTGGTGTCGCATTGCAGTAAGTCGTTTATGAGTTGTGGAAGCTGATCTACCGGATACTCAATCATTAAAAAAACCTTAAAATTAAAAAGCACATTATTTACAGTTTACCTTCTCAATTAAAAATTGCAGAAAAAACGGTACTTTAATTAAAGATGTGCATGCTATTTTGCGCATTGTATGGGCAAAACAAAGGCAGTACTATTTATTTTTATATAAATTAAAAGTATGAAATTAAGGTATTAGAAAACAAAAGGGAAAGAAGTTGGGCAACTATGAATACTAAAGCATACAAGCATTATTTTGTATGCTTTAAATAAGTAAGATTAAATTTCGATTAATAACCCTTTGTCTTTTTTTACTTTTTCAATAACCATATAAGTATGGTGTGTGCCTACACCAGGAATATCAACTAAGTCACCCAACACTTGCCTGTACTCTTCCATGTTAGATACACGTATTTTTAATAAGTAGTCGTAACCGCCTGCAACCATGTCACATTCTACAACTTGTTCCATTTTTAATATGTGTTCTTTAAATACTTTAAATACAGCAGTATTTGAGGTAACCAACGACACTTGAACATGAGCCACTAAGCTTTGATTTAACTTAGCTTCGCTTAATTTAGCATAATAACCCTCAATATAGCCTTCTTGCTCTAATCGCTTTACGCGATCAAGGCATGGGCTTGGGCTTAAATTAACTTGTTTTGCTAAGTTAACGTTAGAAATTCTGCCGTTTTTTTGCAAAACGTCTAAAATTGCTAAATCAATGCGATCTAGCATGCGTAATCTATTTGGATTTGTCATACAGAATTTTATGCGGATAAGTTAAATTTATGCCCTGTAAATTATCGTAAATCGACAAATTTAACCAGCATATTCTGCTGAATTTTATTTAGAATGCACTCTCAATATCACTGGTATTTTATTGGTAATTAAATTTACTTTAAATCTTAACACTGCTAAGGGTTGCTTATGTTATTCAACGGCGATTTAACAACTGACTGTCCTATAAGACAAAAAATCCGTGACTTTTACCGCATAGACGAAAATG
Organism: Pseudoalteromonas sp. S554; assembly: GCF_005930865.1. Taxonomy (NCBI): domain Bacteria; kingdom Pseudomonadati; phylum Pseudomonadota; class Gammaproteobacteria; order Alteromonadales; family Pseudoalteromonadaceae; genus Pseudoalteromonas; species Pseudoalteromonas sp. S554. Next base: position 36,648 of record NZ_PNDV01000027.1, read on the forward strand.
CGGTTATCGATCATATTTTACCGCTTGCAGAAGTAGGCGTTAAAGCACGAAGCCGTGCCTGGGAAAGAGCCCGCCAAATTGTTTTAAACATTCGTAAAGAACTAGATGGTCAAGGCGGTGTAGATGCGCTACTGAATGAATTCTCGCTTTCAAGTGAAGAAGGCGTAGTGTTGATGTGTTTAGCCGAAGCGTTGCTTCGTGTACCAGACAAAGAAACCCAAGAAGCCCTTATTCGCGACAAGTTAGCAAAAGGTGATTGGAGCTCTCATTTAGGCAGTAGCGACTCTTTATTCGTAAATGCATCATCTTGGGGCCTATTAGTAACTGGTAAAATGGTTAACTACACAGATAAAACCAAAGACCAACAGTTTGGTATGCTTAAAAAGACCATTGGTCGTTTAGGTGAGCCTGTTATTCGTAAGTCTGTAAACTTTGCAATGAAAATTATGGGTAAGCAATTCGTTATGGGTCGTACCATAAACGAAGCAATTGAACGTGCTGCCGACACAGAGCAAAAAGGCTATGTATATTCTTACGATATGTTGGGTGAAGGCGCGCGCACAAGTAAAGATGCTAAACGCTACTTTGACAGCTACATGAATGCCATCCACTCAATTGGTAAAGCGGCAAATGGCCGTGGTCCTATTAAAAGCCCAGGTATTTCTGTAAAGCTTTCGGCTATTCATCCGCGCTATGAATTTACGCATAAAGACCGTGTAATGGCTGAAATTGTACCTAAGCTAAAAGAGCTTGCTCTGGCTGCAAAACAGTACGACATTGGTTTTACCGTTGATGCAGAAGAAGCTGACCGTTTAGATATTTCACTGGATATTATCGAAGCCGTATTTAGCGATAAAGATTTAGATGGCTGGCAAGGGTTTGGCTTAGCTGTTCAAGCGTATCAAAAACGTGCGATTTTTGTTATTGAGTGGCTAACAGAGCTTGCTACGCGTGTAGGTCGTAAACTAATGGTGCGCTTAGTTAAAGGCGCATATTGGGATACTGAAATTAAAACTACACAGCAAGATGGTTTAGATCACTACCCTGTATTTACCCGAAAAGCGACAACCGACGTATCTTATAAAGCATGTGCAATTAAAATGCTAGAAGCACGTGATGTGCTATACCCACAATTTGCAACACACAATGCATACACTGCAGCAACTATTCTAGAAGTGGCTAAAGGCGATAACACAGGGTTTGAATTCCAACGCTTACACGGGATGGGTGAATCGTTATTTGACCAAATTGTAAATGCAGAAAAAATTCAGTGTCGTGTATACGCTCCCGTTGGCCAACACGAAGACCTATTGGCCTATCTTGTTAGACGTTTACTAGAAAATGGTGCAAACTCATCGTTTGTAAATGCCATAGTTGACACCTCTAAACCGGTAGAAACACTGCTGCCAGATCCGGTAGAAACGCTGCAAGGGCTTCGCAACAAATACAATACGCAAATTAAAATGCCAATTGATTTATACGGCGAAGAACGCGCTAACTCTAAAGGCATGGACTTAACCGATATAAACGTGATTACCCCGTTTAAAGAAAACCTAGACAACTGGTTTAACGAGCACCTAATAGATCAAAGCCAAGTCCCTGATGGATCTCTTGCTGTTAAAAACCCAGCAAATCATAAAGAAATCATCGGCCATGTAAAACTACAAAGTGGCGATGAGATGAAAAAACTACTTGCTAATGCAGAAGCAGCGTTTGAGTCATGGTCGCAAACCCCTGTAAAAGACCGCGCTAATTTATTACGTCGAATTGCTGACATTTTAGAACGTCATCACGACGAGCTCGTTGCTATTTGTATCAAAGAAGCGGGTAAAGTAGCACAAGATGGCATAGACGAAGTACGTGAAGCAGTCGACTTTTGTCGTTACTACGCAGCACGAGCCGAAGAACTCTCAGAAGATGAGCGCTTTGAAGCACGGGGTGTAATTCTGTGTATTAGTCCATGGAACTTCCCACTTGCTATATTTTTAGGCCAAGTGGCTGCTGCCATTGTGACGGGTAACACTGTTATTGCCAAACCGGCTGAACAAACAAGCTTAATTGCATTGCGTACAATTGAACTTATGCTATCTGTGGGTTTACCAGAGCACGTCGTGCAACCTGTTATTGCACGCGGTAGTGAAGTGGGTAAAACAATTGTTCCTGATGAACGTATTCAAGCAGTTATGTTTACAGGTTCAACTGAAACCGGCACATTAATTTCTCAAACGCTTGCAGCACGAAACGACATACAAGTGCCATTAATCGCCGAAACAGGTGGTCAAAACTGTATGATTGTTGACTCTACAGCACTGCCTGAGCAAGTAGTTGATGATGTTATAAGTTCGGGTTTCCAAAGCGCTGGTCAACGTTGTTCAGCACTGCGAGTATTGTTTATCCAAGAAGACGTAGCCGAGGGCATCATTGAAATGCTTAAAGGTGCTTTGGCTGAATTACACATTGGCGATCCATCATTGTTATCTACCGATGTAGGACCTGTAATCGATGAAAAAGCACTTAAAAACTTAACCGAACATGTTGAGTATTTAAAAGGCAATGCAACACTTCATTACGAATGTAAAATTCCGGATAACAGTGAAAATGGTGCGTACTTCTTTGCGCCACGCCTTTACGAAATAAAAGACCTTTCTGTACTTAAGCGCGAAGTATTTGGTCCATGTGTTCATATTATTCGCTTTAAAGCGAATCAACTTGATGACGTAATCGATCAAATAAACAATACAGGTTACGGCTTAACAATGGGTGTGCATTCACGCATTGAAGAGCGTTGCGAGTATCTTGCTAAGATGTCTCGTGCGGGAAATGTATACGTAAACCGTAATATGATAGGCGCAATTGTTGGTGTGCAGCCATTTGGTGGCCGAGGCCTATCGGGCACGGGTCCTAAAGCCGGTGGCCCTAACTATCTACAACGTTTGGTGAAAGAAAAAGCATCGCCAGAAAACGTACAAATGACAAACCTAACGCCAGATGAGCTTGATTTACACCACTACAGTGGCGCAAATGCTCAAGTAGAAAAGCTAATGGCTAATTCAATGCGCGATGAAAAAATTTGGCGAGCAACCCCGCTAAATGATCGTGTATCTGCTGTTCGTCAACTACTAGCCAAAATTGCTACGGTTGAAATTATTGATGACCTTGCTGACGATTTAGCTTTAACGCTAGCAGATGCGCGCGCACAGCTAAACCGCCTTGAAAAGCACATGCGTAAATTTACAACATTGCCTGGGCCAACGGGTGAGTCTAACACGCTTCACTTAGAAGCTCGCGGCTGTGTTGTTTGTTATGCAGATAAGAGTACCTCTTTTAACTTTTGGGCGTTATCTATTATCACAGCATTAGCTGCGGGTAATACGGTAATTACAGTTGCCTCTGAAATGTTTTACGAAGAAGCTGAAGCATTCAGAGAGAAGTTTATTGCTACAGGTGTTGCCGAAGGGGTATTTCAGGTAGCTAAACCTAATCAGTTACAAGCTATTTTGGCCCACCCTCATTTAGCAGGTGCAGTTGTTGCAGCGCGTTCGTCGCGTTTAGGTTACTTCAGCCAGCAACTTGCACAACGTAAGGGCGCTATATTACCTGTGATCAGTTCTGAATATTACGACACATTAATCAAGCGTCTTATTACTGAAAAAACAATTAGTGTAGATACAACGGCATCAGGTGGTAATACATCCTTGATGACCTTAGTTGAAGATGATGATTAATTAAGCTAATACTAATTACTTATAATGTTTATTAAAGGCACCTTTTGGTGCCTTTTTTCTATTTAAAGTACGTAAAGTTTGCTATTTTCAATATAGATTTATTAGTTAAGTAGTTAAATTGAAAAAGCTCCCTGTTTCTAAATTACTCCCTGGTATGTTTGTGCAAAGGGTCACAAAACAAACGGGCAGAGTAAAAATAAAAAGCCAAGGCTGGGTAAAAACCCAAACGAGTATTGATAAGCTTATTAAGGCGGGTATTTTAGAGGTCGAAATTGACCCAGATAAAACACTCACCAAAACAGTACCTGAAAAAGAACAAACCAAAACACCTGCCACAAAAATAAAACGCGATCCTTGGCAAAAAACGCATAGTGCAGCTCAAGAAATGAATAAAGCTAAAAAGCTTTATGACGAAGCTAAAACGCTGCAAATAAAAGCATTTAAAGATATAAAGTCCGGCCTGAACATTGATATTGCTCCATTTAAAGAGCTTGCTAGCGGTTTTATGGATTCAGTTTTTAGAAACCAAGACGCCCTAGCCTGCCTCACGCAAATGCGCCAAAAAGATGCATACTTACTAGAGCACTCTATAAACGTATCTATCTTAATGGGTATTTTTGCAAAACACCTTAATATTGAAAAAGACATTATTGTAGAGCTCACCACAGGTGCGCTGCTGCATGATATCGGTAAAATAAAAACGCCAGATGAAGTCCTCAATAAGCCTGGGCGCTTAACCGAAGCCGAATTTGAAATAATGAAGCAGCATGCGGTTTACTCTAAACAAATTTTGGAAGAGTCAGGTTTAACTGGTATTGCTGTAGATATTGCAGGCATGCACCATGAACGCATAGACGGAACTGGTTACCCTTTTGGTAAAAAAGGAAATGAAATAAGCCAGTATGTTCGCATGGCTTCTATTGTAGATGTATACGACGCCCTAACAGCAGAGCGAGTTTATAAATCGGGCATGGAACCCATTAAGGCATTTAAAATATTAAAAGAAGGCTGCCCAAATAGCTTTGACGGCGAATTACTAACTAAGTTTATTCAGTGTATTGGAATTCACCCTGTGGGCACATTAGTAAAGCTTTCAAGCCAAATAGTCGGGCTTGTGACAGAAAGTAATCCCGCGATGCCATTAAAGCCGATTGTTAAAACCTTTTATAGTGCAAAGCACAGCCGTTATACAGAAGTGCTCGATATTGATTTGTCGAACAAGCGAATTGAAGACTCACTCGAAACAACCGTAAAAGCCGGCGATTTCAACATTGATTTAGAGCGTTTTTACAAAAACTCCGTATTACCTTAAATAGTCAAAATAAGCTCAATGTTACTCATTGAGCTTATACTTTTTGTTACTCTGGCCAATCCTGCAAGGCTTTTAAACTAAACTCGTAACCGTCAAAATCTATTACGCTTTGCTCAGGTGTAATTTCTTTTACCATTAATGCACCAATACTATCACCTTCGTGAAGCTCTCGCCCATTTAGCTTTATCCAGCGTTTATCTGCACTTGATGAATAAATATGTGCTTGATACTTTATCCTAGGTAGCATTGCTTGTAGGCCATCTGGTAACAATTCTACAGGCTCTACCCGAGATGACGATTTAGAGGCCTGAGTTACCTCATAATCTTGGTTTTTATCGACATCTTGCACTGCCTGCGCAAACGCATTTTTAAGTGTAGTTGGCACAGCATCAAGCTCAGGGTCACTTTTAGGTTCAGCTTGCGTTACACCACTAATTGGCTTACCCAACACTTTATATTTACTCATATCAATAGTTGCTGACGACGTACTTTGAGTTTGTTCAAAACCGCCTTGGTTATAAGTTAACTGTGTATTTGAATTAAGTTGACCTTGGTTTGGCTGATTATAATTTTGCGTATTTACAAGCGAAGGTTGATTAAAAGTTTGTTGGATGCCACTAGCTGCACCTGTTGATGGCATTGGAATATACTGCCCAGTTGGTGTTAACAACATTTGCTGAATACCCGTGGGTGTTTGCACGTGCACTAATTGCCCTTCAATAGTTGCGGTGTTGCTTGGTGCTTTTTCAGGTTTAGGCTTTACATTCACCTCAGCTTGTTCAGTGGCAGGTAATGCTGCTGTCTGTAACTCAGTCGTTACTTGTTCATTACTTTGAGTGCTAACTACATTTGAGGGTTCAACAGAACCAAGTGATTGGACCCATTTACCAAAAGTAAATCCGGCCGCCACCGTTACAAAGGCCGCCAAGCTGCCACCCAAAACAAAGGCGATACGCCGGTAGCGAGCGAGTGCTTGTTGCTGTTTTAACTGCTCCGACTGTAAATCGTATTGCTCGGCGCTCATATCAGCTTGTTGAGATTGCTTTAATGCATCTAATAAATAAGACATAAATCACCTAACTATAAAATAAAGGAAAGCCCAATACCTGCGGCAAACAAAGCGCCGAAAGCAAAGCAATAAATTAAAATCGATGGCGACTGCTCAGGCTTATTCGTTGTTGCAACAAAGTCAGAAGGTAGTGATTCTTGCGCAGATTGTTTAACAATTTCAGCATCTACAACAAGTTGCTGCTTCGAAAAAGTACCCACTAAAGCTCGTTCACACACTAGGTTCATCAAGCGAGGTATACCGCCTGTCATTTTATGAACCATCTGCATTGCATCCATCGAAAACAATCCTTTATCGCACCCAGCAATATGCAAACGGTGCTTGATATACGCCACTGTTTGGCCTTGTGTTAAAGGTAATAAGTGATAACGCGCGGTGATCCGTTGAGCAAGCTGCCTTAACTCATTACGTTTTAGTAAATCTTGAAGTTCTGGCTGACCTACAAGCACGATTTGCAATAGCTTTTTGTGGTCGGTTTCTATATTAGTTAATAAACGAAGTTGCTCAAGCACGTTGGGGGCTAGAAGCTGTGCCTCGTCAATAATTAAAATAGTATGGCCACCCGCCTTGTTATTACTCTCTAAGTGTTTTTTTATTATATCGGTTAAACTTTTAAGCGTCGCATTTTGTGCGTCATAACTAATTTTCAATTCATCGCAAATACTGGCTAACAACTCAAGTTCTGACAGTGCAGGATTATGAATCATCGCTACTTGTGTATTTTCAGGTAATTGCTCTAGCATGCTGCGGGTAATTGTTGTTTTTCCGGTGCCTACTTCACCCGTAAGTAATACAAAACCACCGTCTTCACCCAATCCATAGGTTAAGTGTGCTAAGGCTTCTTTGTGGCGCTCGCTTAAAAATAAATAATGAGGGTTAGGCGAAATCGAAAAAGGTTTTTCGTTCAGGCCAAAATAGCTTAAATACACCGCGATGTTCCTTCGTAATTAAATCACCGCCTATAATGGCAAAAAAACGCGCACAGTAACATCGTTGTAAGCGCTTTATTGTTGAAATAAAGTAAATTTATGTAAAAACAAAAAAGCGCAACTACCGGAGTCACCTCCAATAACTGCGCTTTTTAATCAAACTTATTTGGTCTTTATTTTTCGTAGCGAACTAGGCGTAAATAAACATCACTGGTTTTAGGACGTAAACTATTTAGCCCGCTGTCAAACTGATACACCCAGGCCGAACTCATACTGCTAACACCCGATGTGCTAGACCAATAGTTTTGAGATTTAGTGCCTAAAAAAACAACTTCATTTATGCTTGGCTCTGTACAACTGTGCTCTAAAATACTGGCTAACTCTTTAATATTAGGCACCTGCCAATCATCATAATTTGCAGTTGTATCGTTAGTCGCGCCTCGTAAAGCTTCTTGCCACGTCACTGCAGGCGTAGACCCTTCGCACAGTAATGTTTCTGTATTATAGGTTTGAGAATAACTACAACGCTGCCACATTAAGCCGGTTTCAGTGTCAGATACTGTCCCATCGGTATTAACAGTAAACCTATCAGTTGGGGTTGTTGTGTCGGCACCGCCGTAACATGTTTGCGCCGCCACATTAAAACTAAAGCCAAAAACTATGAACGTATTTAATAATTTTAATTTCATAACACTCTCCTATCGGCTTCTGACTAAACGAACATACGCGTTGTTCTCTTTTGGATAGGCAAGATCATTACCGTTACTCATATCAATAATATAAGCCTGCGATAAACTGGTGCCATCCGCAGCAGTTTGAGATGTCCAATAAGGTAAGTTAACGTTTTCAATGGCGCCTGGTTCAGGCATGTTTGGGAAAAAAGCCGTGTCAATTAATACGCTTTGCCCTTGCTTACCATAATCAATTAACCCCAAAAGCTCTGTATACGTGGGGACTCGCCAATTTGTTCCCCCACAAAAATCGATGGCATTAACTGCATTTACATAGGTTTGTAAGCCACAACTTGTGTCGTTAGGGCATGTTGTATTTGCCGTACTATCTGCATCGGTAGTTGTGTCGCCAATGTCCCAATAATAACTGTTTTGCGCATCCCGTAACGTTGTATTTGGTAAAATACCAGATGAGGGTGACTTAACTTCCCAAACAAGCCCAGTTACGTTGTCACGAATACAGCTAAATACCTCACTTGAGTCATCCACCTCGTCGGCAAACTGATTAAGCTTTGTATAATCAAACGCGAGATTACCTATGCCTGCTTTATCTATGCGGTTAGCAAAGCTATCTCGACCGAGCTCTGCGTCTTGCTCAGGAAAGTCATCACTGCCACAATTTATGCGCTGCGTATTGTTGTAACATTCTCCCATACCACTGTCGTTTATCAGGCCAAGCGCTTTTGGCGTTATATCAATAAACACCGTATCGGTATCGGTGCGTCCTTTCGAATCGGTAACGGTTACTTCAAAGCTAAGCGTGGTGTTGGTGTCTACATCGGAGGCAAAAAAGGTAGATACACACTGTTGGCTATCGCTTAGTGTTTCGGCATTCCCGGTTAATTGTTGCCACTCGCACTGATAAGTATCCGTGACTGTTTCGCTATTGCTTGCATCTAGTGTTACCTGGTCAAATTCTTCAACATTTTGATCATCCCCTGCATTTGCGGCAACTAGCTCATTAGTTTTATTAAGGCTCATTGTGAATTGAGTACTGGCTTCGCCACCCTCATCGTCAGTAACCGTTAAGCGCCAAAGCAAAGTTGTGTTTGCTTCTAACAAAGGGTGAGTAAAGCTTAATGTTGAATTATCAAAGCTAGAAATATCTAAGTCAGGGCCTGATATAAGTTCCCAAAAATAGCCATTTACTATTCCATTTTCATCCGGATCGCTTGAGTCTAGAGCACTTAATATAATGGTATCTTGGTATACAGAAGGGAGCGTAGCTGGCGCTGTTTGGGTTATTACAGCTAGAGGCAGTTGATTGTTAGAACTAACCGAAATTAAAACGTCGTCACTTACTGTGCTATTGCCAGTGCTTTGATAACTGACCCTTAATACAATTTCGCTATCTGCTTTTACATCAGGTGCAGTCAGTGTTTGCTCAGCGCCTTCAAGTGGAAAACCATCTATACTTGGTCCGCTAACTTGTTGCCAAGTAAAAGTTCCATCAGCTGGAGAGCCTTGTGCAGTGATTGTAAAATCAATTTTTTCAATAACTTGTATATCTGAACCCGCATTCACTGAGGCTTCAATATTTGTGGTGCTGTCACTACCGCCACCACCGCCGCAGGCTGTGATAAAAATGCAGGAAAAAAGAGGGATTAACGCTAACGCTTTCATTCGTAGCACCTTGTGTGTCAAATAATTACCATGAGGTAATCACAAGCAAAAAAGGTGCCACTAAAGCTTACATGTAGGCGTCTTGATGAATACGAACAAATAATTTAGTGCCAATTTTACTGTAATCAACTTTATATTCACGCCCATCTAACGACTGAATAAAAAGTAACTGCTTTTCTTCACCAAATACTTCGGCACTACTTATATACACCATTTCTAGGTAACGGTCTTTTGCGTCGCGTCTATTTTTTGGTAACTCTTCTTTAAAGGGCTCTAAGCCGTTTTGAGTTACTTTAATTCGTGGGTGGATGTCAGAGTTAACAACCACTAAATCAAGTTTTTTGTCTTTATGTATTATGGTATTACGACCACTTTTTAAAAAGGCTCTTTCTTGGCTCATTGTCTTTTCCTACAGCCGCAGTTTAATCTTTAAGCTGCGACGCTATAAACTGATGTGGCTCGCGCTTCCATTTATTTAAATTAGCGCTAAAAGCCCAAATATCGCTGTCTAGTACACTGGCAGGTAGTAATAAATCATACCCTGTTAGCAACTTAAGGTGCTTGGTTCTGTTTGCAAACATAGCTATTAAACCATTATAGCTAATTCCGCGCGCAGATCGATGTTGTGTATCTTCTACTAACCATTCTGATGGGCAATTGCCATTTTTGCAATGATTTTGAACAACCTGCATAAAAAAGTGTCGTTGTTCTATAAGTAATTTACCCGCAATTCTAGGGGTTATACTCATTAAAAACTCATCAATATCATTTAGCTTTAGCCCAACCGCGTTTAGCTCTAAATGCTCTAAGCCTTTTTCTACTTTTGGAACACCGCAAGAATGAAAGTTTTTATGAGATAGACACCAACGGCCATATTTATGCCTATACTCTATAGCAGATTCGCTCAAAATTAAGCTGTAATAAGGTTCTTGAGTTTTTAAAAAACCCACAAAAATAGCCCCAAGGCAGGCACTGACTAAAAAAATTTCAACAATGCTAATAGTGCCTGATCTTAGTAAATTAAATGCCATAATAAATACTAAACCAATAGCGCCCACAATCAGGATTTCAATACCATTACGTGAACCTTGCGCACGGTATTTAATGCGTTTTTTAGTGTGTTTATCCATACTGATAAAAAACCATATAAAATATAAACATAATAATAGCCCATAAAATTACTTTCCTGGCTGTCAAACAGGTCTTGCAAGATGTTTTAAAATTCATATATTTATCGCTTTAATTAAACAAAAACCGGTACACACCTTTAATATTACTTACTTTTACGCCTAACGCACAAAATTATGAGACACATAACAGACTTTATCCGGTCTTATTTCGTACAATACTTATAATTAATTTTCAGGTATGAAAACGATGTACTCTAGACAATCAGGCAAAGCTCTTTTTCCATTCATTATTACACTACTTTTAATATTTAGTGTTTACTTATATTTACCCTCAAGCCATGGCGAACAAGCCAATTTTTCTAACATGTCTACACAGGTTTCTGCACATACAGTAACTTCGCAAGAAAACGCTGTAATGATAGAAGCAATTGGTAGCGCACGCGCAAATCAAGCTATTTACATTAAAAGCGCACAAAACGACTATGTTACCGACATATTTTTTAAAGATGGTGATTTAGTGAGTAAGGGCCAAAAACTTGTGCAATTGCAAAGCAGACAAGAAGAGTTAGCCGTTGAAGAACTCAGCATTAATTTACAAGAAGAAAAGCGTCAGCTTAACCGTCTTACAGAACTTTCACGTACACAGTCTACAGCTAAATCGTTGCTAGAAGAGCAGTTGTCTGTTGTAGACGCGACCAAGTCACAACTCGAAAGCGCTAAAACAACGTTAAGTGAAATGACCATTCGTGCACCTTTTTCTGGCCTGCTAGGTAAACGTGAAATATCCGTAGGTGCTTATGTTAATAATGCAACCATACTCACTACCCTCGATGATATTAGTATTATAAAAGTCGACTTTAAAGTCCCTGAAAAATATTTGGCGCAACTTGCCATTGGCATGAAAGTATTAACGCAAAACGACGCTTACCCTGGCCAAACATTTACAGGCAAGGTCACGCATATTAGTTCGCGTATTGACGCCGTTACACGCAGCATTGAAGTGACCGCTAGTTTTGCCAACAAATCTGGCTTATTACGTCCAGGCATGCTGCTAAATACCGCACTTGAGTTAAGTACAAGCCAAGCACTTATGGTCCCAGAAAAAGCCGTTATACCACTGCAAGATAAACACTATGTGTTTAAAATTACAGATGGCGTAGCCAACAAAATAGAAGTACATGTTGCAAGCAGAAATAACGGTTGGGTAGCTATTGATGAAGGCTTAACCGATGGCCAGCAAATTATTACTGAAGGGCTGATTAAAATTCGCTCGGGCAGTAAAGTTAGCGTTAAGGGGTAATACGTGAAAATTACCGACACTAGCGTTAAACGCCCCGTTTTTGCGATTGTAATTAACTTATTGCTACTAACCTTTGGTTTAGTAGCATTTAGCATGTTACCGCTACGCGAATACCCTGACATTGAAACTCCGATTGTAAATATTAGCACCTCATATACCGGGGCATCAGCGGAGATAATCGAAACTAAAATAACCCAAGTTATCGAAAACCGTATATCGGGTATTGAAGGTATTAAAAGCATTAATTCGTCGAGCCGTAATGGTCGCTCAAACATTACTATTGAATTTAATATTAGCCGCGATATAGATGCAGCATCTAACGATGTACGTGAACGTGTTGCACGTGCACTCGACAGCCTACCTGAGCAAGTTCGTCCGCCTGAGGTATCTAAATCAAACAGTGATGAAAGCCCTATTGCATGGTTTGTACTTAATAGTGAAACCATGGACTCATTACAGCTTTCTGATTATGCACAGCGCTTTATTGTTGACCGCTTAGCCGTTGTGGATGGCGTATCTAATGTGCGAATTGGCGGCGAGCGTCAATACGCTATGAAAATTTGGTTAAACCGCCAAGCAATGGCTGCGCGCGGCATAACTTCAAGCGACATAGAAAACACTCTGCGCACAGAAAATGTTGAGTTACCTGCCGGTGAAATTGAATCAATTGATCGCGACTTTACGGTACGTACGGCCCGAAGCTACAAAGATCAGCGCGACTTTAAAAATTTAGTTATTAAACGCGGTGAAGATGGCTATTTAGTTCGCCTTGGCGAAGTAGCCGATGTTCAACTAGAGGCCGCCGACGACGAAAGTTTGTTCCGTGGTAACGGCCGCAACATGATTGGCCTGGGTATTGTAAAACAAGCTAAAGCAAACACATTAACCGTGGTAGACAACGCACGTAGTGAGCTTGAAAAAATTAAACGAAACCTGCCTGAAGGCACAACAATTCAAGACAGTTACGACTCGTCTGTATTCATTAAAGAATCGATTAGCGAAGTATACAGCACGCTTGCCATTTCAATGGGCTTAGTTGTTTTAGTAATATTTTTGTTTTTAGGCAACATTCGTGCAACGCTTATTCCCGCTGTTACCGTACCGGTAGCTTTGGTAGGTAGCTTTATGTTTTTACTCGCTATGGGGTATTCAATCAACTTGCTAACACTACTTGCGTTAGTCCTTGCCATTGGTTTAGTTGTTGATGACGCTATTGTAATGCTTGAAAACATTCACCGCCGCATAGAGCTTGGCGAGCCACCATTACTTGCAGCGTATAGAGGCGCACGAGAAGTTGGCTTTGCAATTGTAGCAACTACACTTGTGCTTATTTCGGTGTTTGTTCCTTTAGTATTTATGGATGGCCGGATAGGCGCGTTATTCACCGAATTTGCAATGGCTGTAAGCGCAGCTGTTTTTTTCTCAAGTGTGACCGCGCTTACGCTTGCACCAGCATTGTGTTCAAAAGTTCTAAAAAGCGCCGACAAGCCTAATAAATTCAGCCAATGGATGGACCGCCAGCTTACTAAATTAGAGCGCAGTTACCGTAATTCACTTTCAACAAATATGACCAAAAAATGGGGCTTGTTAGTCAGCTTAGTTTTAGCGGGTTTTGTGAGTTATTCACTATTACTGCAAGTGCCATCAGAGCTAACACCTAAAGAAGACCGCGGCACCTTTTTCATTATGATGAGCGGACCTGAGGGTGCTAGCTACGAAAATAATGCCGCCAATATGGCAAAAATTGAAGAACGCCTTATGCCTTACTCTGAGTCTGGCGAGCTAAGCCGTGTGCTTGTTCGTGTTCCTGGCTGGGGCGGTAGCGGCGGTGTTGCTATTGTTGGTATGGCTGATTGGGACAAACGCAAGCGCTCTACGTGGGAAGTAATGGATGAAATTAGTGGCAAAATGCGCGAAGTCACCGATGTACGTGCGTTTGCTATTATGCGCCGAGGTATTGGCGGTGGCGGTTCATCTCGCCCTATTGAATTTGTTCTACAAGGTAATGATTATGCTCAGCTTGCCGATTGGCGTGACCGGATTATCAAACGTGCAGAACAAAACCCAGGCCTTGTTAGAATCGATCACGATTACAAAGAAACATTCCCACAGTTTTTAGTAAGCATTGATAAAAATAAAGCGGCCGATCTAGGGGTGTCTGTGTCTGATGTTGGTCGTACACTCGAGACCATGCTGGGTCAGCGTCGTGTGACAACCTTTATAGATAGAGGTGAAGAATACGATGTCATTTTGAAAGGTACAAAAGAAGACTTTAATAACCCGACCGATATTTCAAATATATACCTTAAATCACGCAGTGGTGAGCTTGTTCCGCTAGACAGCCTAATTAGCTTAAAAGAAGAGGCAACGGCCTCACGCTTAAACCGTTACAACCGTATGCGCTCAATAACCTTAAGCGCAAACTTAGCCGATGGTTACACACTCGAACAAGCACTTAACTTTTTAAACAATGTTGCCGCAGAAGAAAACGACATTGACGGCGCAATAGACTACAAAGGTGAATCTCAGCTTTATTACGAAGGCGCATCAGCAATGACCTACGTATTTGTATTAGCGCTAACAGTCACCTTTTTGGTATTGGCAGCGCAATTTGAAAGCTTTATGCACCCATTTGTAATTATGCTAACGGTCCCCCTTGGTTTAATGGGCGCGATGTTTGGTCTTTGGTCTACCGGACTGACGCTTAATATTTACAGCCAAATTGGTATTGTTATGCTCATAGGGTTAAGCGCTAAAAATGGGATACTCATTGTTGAATTTACCAACCAATTACGCGACAAAGGTGTAGAATTTAGCGAAGCAATATTACAAGCGGCTACACAACGTTTACGCCCAATAATAATGACATCGCTAACAACGGTTATGAGCTCAGTGCCATTGGTATTAGCATCAGGCCCTGGCGCTGAAAGCCGTATGGTAATTGGTGTTGTGGTATTTACCGGGGTTATTGTTTCAACGCTACTTACTTTATTTGTTGTGCCAGCAGCGTATTATGCGCTTGCTCGTAACACACAATCACCTGAATATTTACAACAAAAACTTAATAAACAAGCAGCCGAAAAACCGCTTGAAGAGATCTAAGCAAGCTAACGCGTCGTAACCTTGTTGTTATGGCGCTAAGCTTTATGCTTTGCGTGACCTTTGTCAAATATTAGGAATAATTATGAGTTCAACAACGCAAGTAGCAACCTTTGGTGGTGGCTGTTTTTGGTGTATTGACGCAGCATTTAGGCGTGTAAATGGCGTGTCTGATGTAAGCTCGGGTTATACCGGTGGCAATACTGACAATCCAACATACAAATCAGTATGCAGTGGTACAACGGGCCATGCCGAAGTAGTAAAAGTTGAATTTGATAGCACTATTGTAAGCTTTAAAACATTGCTCGCTATGTTTTTTACTTTGCACGATGCTACGCAATTAAATCGCCAAGGTAACGATATTGGCACACAATACCGAAGTGTTGTTTATTACCATAATGACGAACAACTTGCGCTTACTAACACTATGATTGAACAGCTACAAACCCATGTTAGTGAGCCTATTGTTACCGAAGTCAGCCCGGTGACAACTTACTACCCTGCTGAGCACTATCATCAAGATTACTACAACGAAAACCCGCAACAGGGTTATTGCAGTATCTTAATCGCACCAAAATTACATAAGTTTGAAACCGTATTTAAAGAGTTTTTAGCTGAGTAAAAACACAAAAAAGCCCGGTAAAACCGGGCTTTTTATTTAGATTATTTAAAACTGGTAATCTATGCCAGCAAAAAAGCGGCGCTCTGGCGTGTTGTAGTAATACACCTGCCCTGTTGTAAAATCAGCGTTAGAATCGACTACGTTGTATTCCTTATCGAATACGTTTTCTATACGAAGCGACACCGTAATTTCATCATTTACTTGGTAATTGCCTGCTAAATTCCAAAGCGTATACGAACCCAATTGCGAAACCGCCCCTGCTCGCTCACCGCGATATTGCATTGCTATGCTTGTATCAAATGCACCAAACTGTTTTGTAAGCTCCCAATTAAAGGTTCGTTTGGCAACGTTTCTAAGCGCTTCGCCTGTTTCTTTATCTTCGGCACTTAGGTAAGCAAAATTCACATTACTATCAAAACCCAAAATTTGATTGGCTAAACTAAATTCAACACCTTCATATTGGGCCTCATTAATATTGGTGAGTGCAAAATTAGCGTCATAATCAATTTTATCCTCAATTTCATTTCTAAAAATAGCGACATCGACACGTACAGTATCAAAGTCGACGTTTAAGCCAAGCTCACGATTCACTGACGTTTCAGGTTGAAGATTGGCATTGCCGTAAAGAGGAAAGTACAAATCATTAAATGTTGGCGCTTTAAAGCCCGTGCTTTGGCTTATTCTAAATGTTGCGTCTTCAGATAAGTGATAGCCAGCTGCCGCTGTGTACGTTGTTTCATTACCAAATTGCTCATCGTCATCTTGACGAACAGTTAAATTGGCAAGCAACTCATCCGCATCGTAATATGCGCCAACAAATACAGCTAATACATCGCGCTCTTGCACTTCAAACGTGGTTGAGCTTTGTGATACGTCATCATTGTACCAATTAATACCACCACTAATGTTTAACGTGTCGTTTAAGCGGTATTGGCCGTTGTAGTCAATTTGTGAGCGCTTAGTAACAAACGTACTTGTTGTTGGCCCTTGAGAAAAATCAACATAACGGTTGTCTGAGTCATCCGTTGCAGATGCTATATCAAGGCTGTGAGTTTGGTTTTTGTAGTCTTTATTCCAACCAGCCGAAAGCTGGTAATTTTTAAAATCCCCTCGCTCAATCGTACTATCGGCAGGACTAAAGCGGCTGTCGTAATCAGCAAAGCCTTCGTTGTATTGCCCTAGTAACTTAAAGTTACCGAAATGTGTGTCGGTGTAGTTTACTTTAAAGCCAAGGTTTTTATTTTCAAAACCGTCTTCATCGGGTGCTGCGCCCTGAAGTACATCAAAGTTGTCCGTCTTTTCAAACCCTGCATTAAAAGCCGTTGTTACATCGCCTGCTTTTACAGAACCAGCAATCTGGTAGTCTTGGTACGCGTCAGATCCAAACGTAGCACTGACCGAAAGGTTATCTGACTCACGAGTAATAATATTAATAACACCTGCTAACGCATCAGAGCCATAAATAGCTGCACGTGAACCTTTAATTATTTCTATGCGTTCAATACTATTTAATGGCACATTACTTAATGCTTTTTGACCAAGCGTTGCCGAACCGGTGCGTACACCGTCTATTAAAATGAGCGTATCACCTGACCCTGTACCGCGCAATGAAACACCGGCATTTTGACCAAAACCGCCGTTAGGGTTGACCTGAAACCCAACTTGAGTGGTTAGTAGCGTTGGTAAGTCGCGAACATTACTGGTTTCAATGTCATTACGAGTTATAACATTTACACTCGCTAATACATTAGTAATTGATTGTTCAAACTTATTAGCGGTTACCGTAATGGTTTCGATTGATTGCTCTGCAGCAGATACAGATAGTGACAGCGCAGCAGTAATTGCAACGCCAAGAGTTGTTTTTTTTAACATGAAGTTCCCCTTCTTTGCCCACCGCAAAGAACTAAGTAAGATTACATCAAGGCCGGTCTCCGGACTCAGTAAATACATCGCTTTATGTATTACTTTACCGTTGCGGGGGCAGTGTTGGGATTGTAGTCATCATGAAAACGCACCAACTTCCCGATTATCTCATTAAAAAAATCAAACCATTGAAAAGATTAATAAGCACCTTGAAAATAGGCCGCTATTGTGAGGAGTTTAATAAAAAATGTCAACGGACGTCTATACAGCTAAAAAGAAAATCAATTAAAAACAAAAACGATGCCGCGTTCATAAAAAAAGCCAAATAACCTGCGCGGCTATTTGGCTTTTTATTTATAAAGTGCACAAAAAGGCTTTTATAATTAATCGCGGAAGTTTTTAAACTGAAATGGCTGACCTAAATCGGCAGTACGCACCACTTGCATAGCAGCTTGTAAGTCATCACGCTTTTTACCCGTTACGCGTACTTCCTCGCCTTGAATAGCCGCTTGCACTTTTACTTTAGAATCTTTAATGGCTTTTACTACTTTTTTAGCCACATCTTTTTCAATACCTTGCTTTAGCGCAACGTTACGAAAAACATTTTTACCTGCACGGCTAATATCTTGTAACTCTAAGCTCGCTACATCCATACCACGCTTAGAAACTTTACCCGCTAAAATATCAAACAATTGCATAACCTGTGAATCAGCTTCAGCTTTTAGCTTAATTGTTTTGTCGTTTAGCTCAATAGATGCATCAACACCTCTAAAGTCAAAGCGAGTCTCAAGTTCACGGTTGGCATTATCTACCGCATTTTGTGCTTCGTTCATTTCTACTTCAGATACAATATCAAATGAAGGCATTGGTTTTCTCCTAACTATTCAATCTTAATTTTATGGCGCAATTATAACGCTAAAATTATAAATCTTTACATTTTTCTGCATCTTGTTCAGGTGCGATACTAATTTAGTTTGATATACTTAAGCTTCTTTTTTAAGCGACTCTAGGATTTTACGTGACAAGGCGTGT
The DNA here is from genome assembly GCF_005930865.1 of Pseudoalteromonas sp. S554. Classification (NCBI taxonomy): domain Bacteria; kingdom Pseudomonadati; phylum Pseudomonadota; class Gammaproteobacteria; order Alteromonadales; family Pseudoalteromonadaceae; genus Pseudoalteromonas; species Pseudoalteromonas sp. S554. Next base: position 55,083 of record NZ_PNDV01000027.1, read on the forward strand.
TTACCAAGCTGTTTTTTTGCTCAGCATCGTAGCGTTTACTTTTTTATTTGCCAAAGAAATAAAAGGTGCAGCTAACCTATTTCCACACATTGATAAAGTAGCCCATTTTGGGATTTTTTTTGTGCTTGCCATTATTATGGATAAAGCGTTTAAGCTTCCTTTGTACGCACAAATTTTGTTATTGGCCGGTTACGGCGCATCAATTGAAATAATGCAAGACGCACTCCCCTACCGGCAGGCCTCTATTGGCGATTTTATAGCTGATTTTGCTGGTGCTGCTAGTTACTTTTTACTAAGAGTTATTTTTACACCTCGAAAAAAGAATCCCTATGACTAATATTTTAATTATAGGCGATGGCGCTATTGGCTTGTTACTAAGCCACTTTTTAAGTCACAAAAATAATGTTCATGTTTTAACACGCAAACCAACCTGCAATACGCGTTTTTATAGCCGTAAAAATGCCCCGTCACATAACATTAATGCACGCTTTATTAATTTAAGCGATCTGGCGCAACAACCTAGTTATGATGTTGTCATTTTTACAGTTAAAGCTTTTCAGGTTCAAGATGCATTTTCACAAGTAAAACCTTATCTTGCTGCAAATTCAATATTAGTCGTTTCTCATAATGGAATGGGAAATATTGAAGAGCTTATTCCTCAGCTGAACACTCAGCAAGCACTATACTTTTTAACCACCAGCATGGCCGGATTTAAGTCTACCCAGTACATTGTGCAACATACCGGTGAAGGGCAAAGCGTGATTGGTGGCTGTAATAAACTTGCAGCTAAAAATCCACAATTTATATCACCACTACTTCAAGCAATTCCTAATTTAAAAATGGTCAATAACATTGAGCAACTTCGCTTTGAAAAGCTGTTGGTTAATGTGGCTATTAACCCACTAACTGCACTTCACAATATAAAAAACGGCCAATTGCGTGCCCCTGCATTTAGCGCAAAGATAATGAGTTTACTCTATGAGGGCTGCAGGGTTGCTAACGCAAAAGGGTTGAATATTGCTTTAGCTGATGCGTTAAATAACGCTTACACCGTAATGTCGCTTACCGCTGAAAATTATTCTTCAATGCAGCAAGATATTGCTAATAACAGGCCAACAGAAATAATGGCTATTTGTGGGTATATTAGCGAGCAAGGCAAACGTTACAACATTAAAACCCCAACTAATAATGAGTTACTTGCTAAAATTCAGGCAAAAAAAAGCGTGGTTTAAACCACGCTTTATAAACTATTAACGTATTTACTTACCCTTTAAGGACGATACACTTTTACAGTTGTAAAGCCTTGCTCGTGTAAAATAAGCGCTTGCAACTGGCTCATTACACCTCTATCACAATATAGGTAGTAGTCTTTATCTTTTGGTAGGTCGCCAAACTTCGTAGCTAAGCGGAAAAACGGTAGGTGAATTACTTCAATACCTTCAATCTCAAGCGGCGCCGCGTCTTCTTCTTCTGGAGAGCGAATATCAACAACAACTGAACCTGGCGGTAAATCGGCAACCGATTCTGCCTCTTTAAGCTCTTGCTTAGCTTCTACGTCGATATCACGAACATCCATAACACGCGCGTTATCTATAACGGTATCAAGTACATCAAAGTCGAACTTTTCTTCTTCGCCTTTAATCACGTCTATTTTTGCTTTTACCGTTGGCTTTTTAGATATAACACCACAGTATTCTGGCATCGTTTCGGCCATTTCAGCGGTACCGATTTGGCGCGCAATGTTTATAATCTCTTGCTTATCATGTTGAATTAGCGGGCGTAAAATAAGGGTTTCAGTTACGCGGTCAATCACACTTAAATTAGCCAACGTTTGGCTAGACACCTGCCCTATACTCTCACCCGTTACAAGCGCTTGAATATTTAGCTTTTCGGCCACTGCGCTACCGGCACGCATCATCATACGCTTGAGTACAACGCCCATTTGGCTGTTCTCAACGTTTTCTAAAATTTCGGCAACAACAGGTTCAAAGTCGACCGTAATAAATTTTACTTTATGAGTCGAGCTGTATTTTTTCCATAAAAAGTAACTCGCTTGTTTAACGCCAATTTCGTGGGCAGCGCCACCTAAATTAAAGAACAAAAAGTGCGTACGCGCGCCTTTTCGTATCATTTGGTAGCTAGCTACGCCTGAGTCAAACCCACCCGACATTAACGACAGCACATCTTCTTGAGTTGGCAAAGGGAAGCCCGCCATACCCAAATGTGTTTGCGTTACAATGTAGGCTTTGTCATCTTTTACTTCTAGACGAATAGTCACCTCTGGGCGGCTAAGTTTTACGCGGGCACCTTCAACGTGTTGGTTTAAACCACCACCAACGTAACGCTCTAAATCAGTTGAAGTAAAGTCGTGTTGGCCTATACGCTTTGCACGTACACAAAATGTTTTACCCGCAATTGTGTGGCCAATTAACTCAAAGGTTTTTTGATAAATTTCGTCCAACGTACTAAATTCGACTTCGGTCACTTCAATAAATTGCACTATACCTGGAATGCGTTGCAAACCATCAATAAAGTCTAACCGAGTTTGTGCGTCAGTTAATTTGGTGACAACTGAAATGTTATCCCAGTTGTTTCTTACTTGTACTTTTTCGTCAATACGACGCAATACAATTTTAATGTTATTTTCTAACACTTTAGTAAAGCGTTTACGAACCGAGCGGCTTTTGATAGCTATTTCGGGGTGTAGTTTGACGATAAATTTAAGCATAGTTCACTCTTAGACTGCGGGAATTCGCGCTCCCAGGCATTTGGCGCGCGATTATAGCAAAAATTTTAACGTCTAGGAAACAGCCAATAAATGAGGCGTTATGCTACTGCCGGTGCTTGTTGTGCAAGTGCCGTGTACTTTTCGCGAAGTTGGTTCATCTGTACACTGCTTTTTTCTGTGCTGTAGGCCCTAAATAAAGCCAATACTTTTAAAATACCATAATAAATATCTTGCTCAGCAAGCGAACCACTAGGTCTTCGTGCTTTTATGTAAGGTGTCCAAAAGCTAACAGTGAGTTTAAGCGTGTGGGCTAATTCGGTCACGTCTTGTTCGTCAATGGCGATCATGCCTTTGTCACGCAATCCCAAAATAACGTTACGAACTTGCTCTAATAACTCAAGCTGAAAATCAATATACGCTTGTTTTAAGTCGGTATCTCTAGAGAGGATATCGCCAAGGTTGTCGTAAAAAAAGTGAAAACGCCACATAAGTTCAAATAGCGAGTCGAGATAAGCAGTTAAATGACTAAATGCATCGTCGTCTTTATCAATAGGCTTAAAATGTGTACTTAAGTGATCACGGTAAAGCGCAAAAATATGGCGAATAATATCTTCTTTATTTTTAAAGTGATAATAAAGATTACCCGGACTCATCCCTAAGCTCGATGCAATATGGTTCGTTGTGATTGCACGCTCACCATTTTCATTAAACAACGAAATACTGGTGTGTATTATTTTTTCCTTGGTATTCATATGCTAATACTCAAATAGTCTATTGGCTACATTACACTCAAATTTGGATAGGCAGTATAAACAAAATTAACAATTAAAACACGCCCTAAACAAGGCTTAAAATTACCGCTAATGGCTGCACTAGCAACTGGGCTGATTTGTTCTGTAAACACTGTTAAACTGCTACAAAATTATAATTTGTGAACCTTATGAACGTTACTGCAATTTACCCCGGCACTTTTGATCCACTTACTAATGGGCACACAGACCTAATACAACGTGCTGCCAAAATGTTTGACACTGTTTTGGTTGCTGTTGCTAATAACCCAAGTAAACAGCCATGTTTTAATCTTGAAGAGCGTGTGGCACTAGCAAACACAATATTAAGCCACTTAGATAACGTAAAGGTCATTGGTTTTTCTGGATTACTGGCCGATTTAGCACGCGATCACAATGCACACGTACTTATTCGCGGTATAAGAGCGGTGTCTGACTTTGATTATGAATTTCAATTAGCAAACATGAATCGCCGCCTAAACCCCGATCTTGAAAGTGTATTTTTAACGCCTGCTGAAAAAAATTCTTTTATTTCATCTACTTTAGTTAAAGAAGTGGCGCGTCATCAGGGTGATGTAAGCGAATTTGTAGACCCTATTATTGTAAAAGCACTCAAAGAAAAAGTAGGCTGCAATACTAATTAAGCCTAGTGAGTGCTTTACCAAAGCAAAAAACATAGAGGTATTAAGCCTCTAATAATACATTAAGCACGTGTGGTTAGTTTTTTAGTTAACCACACCAGTTTTAACACATCTTTATTTGTAACAAGTACGACAGCCATTGTTATATCAACAAGCGGCATCACTAACCCGTAAACTCCCCATAACCACCAATATCCATCATATAGCCTTACAATTGATTCAATATATACCGCCATAAAAAGTGTCGCATTTATAGTGAGCCCTACTATTAAGTAATAAAAACTAATTGGTATGCTTTTACCAAAGCACAGTCGCCAAATAAAAATGACGATAATGGTGACGACATCAAAGGCAAATAACTGTAAATGAACTGATGGCGTATATACATCTATGTATAAACTCAACGAATAAGAAATCATCATAATGAATGACAGTTGAGTGCGGCTATTATCAGGTTTATTAATGGCCGCAGACAAATTATATAAAAATGTGAAAACAAATAGCCATGTAATGAGTATGCCAAAGGGCTCAGCAATTTCAGCGAGGTTAAAAAAGTTGTTTTCCAAAAAACTACCCATTACCTAGCCACCGGTGCTTTTCGATTCAACACAACATTTTTCAATTTAACCAAGCCTAAAATATCTTTATTGATAACAAGTACTGAAGCCATAATGAAGTCAACAATAAGTGTTGAGATACCGTAAACCATCCACAACCACCAATACCCGCAATTTGGGTTTATAATACTATCAATATGCATGGCCATAAAAAGCG